>JBQCJL010000449.1:0-4668 GCA_051952795.1 Marmoricola sp. | reverse complement strand
CTCACTAGTCTCGTAGGAACAGGGCAGTCACGCCGGGATGATTCTCGGGTGATTCGGTGTTCAGGAGGTCGTGGTGAGGTCTGATCGCGCCGATGGCGTGCACGCTGACGCGGTGCGCCGTGTCGCGATGATCAGCCTGCACACCTCCCCGCTGGACCAGCCCGGCACCGGCGACGCAGGCGGTCTCAACGTCTACGTGACCGAGGTGGCCCGCGAGCTGGCCGCGCGTGGCGTCGAGGTCGACATCTTCACCCGGGCGACCCGGTCGGACCAACCCAGCCGCATCGAGGCAGAACCTGGGGTCGCCGTGCGGAACATCCTCGCCGGACCCTTCGAGGGATTGGGCAAGGACGCGCTGCCGGCGCAGCTCTGCGTGTTCGCTCGCGAGGTGCTGCGTGCCGAGGCCGAGCAGGGCCGGGCTCACTACGACGTCGTCCACTCGCACTATTGGCTGTCGGGACAGGTCGGAGCCCTCGCCCGCGATCGCTGGGGCGTGCCCCTCGTGCACACCATGCACACCATGGCCAAGGTCAAGAACGCCCTCCTCGCCGACGGGGATACGCCTGAGCCCGCTGCCCGCATCATCGGTGAGGAGCAGGTGGTGGCCGCCGCCGACGTGCTCATCGCGAACACCGACGAGGAGGCGAAGGACCTCATCAACTGCTATGACGCGGATCCTGGCCGGGTCGAGGTGGTCCAGCCGGGCGTCGACCTGTCGCTCTTCGCACCGAGACCGATGGCGGATGCTCGGACCCGCCTCGGCCTCCCGGTCGACAGCGATGTCCTGCTCTTCGTGGGCCGGATCCAGCCGCTGAAGGCGCCCGACATCCTGCTCCGGGCGGCAGCGCTGCTGGTGGAACGGAGTCCCGAGGGTCGCGACCGCACGGTGGTGGCGATCGTGGGAGGACCGTCCGGCAGCGGACTGGAGCATCCCGAGGCCCTCAGCGAGTTGGCAGGAGCGCTCGGCATCGCCGATCTGGTGCGGTTCGTTCCGCCGGTGGATCGTGAGTCGCTGGCGGATTGGTATGCCGCGGCGAGCGTGGTCTGCGTGCCCTCCTACAACGAGTCCTTCGGCCTGGTGGCCCTGGAGGCCGAGGCCTGCGGCACACCGGTCGTCGCGGCTGCCGTGGGAGGACTCCCGACGGCCGTGCGGCACGGCGTCTCCGGCCTGCTTGTCGACGGCCACGATCCGCGGGACTACGCGGCCGCGATCGCAGGCGTCCTCGACGAGCCGGGGCTTCGCGAGAGGCTGGGCCGCGCGGCGATCGATCAGGCGTCGCACTTCACGTGGGCGCGGACGGCGGACCGCATCCTCGAGGTCTACAGCCAGGCCCAGCGACTGCAGGCGGTGCGATGAGCGACGAGGAACGCCCCGAGGTCGTCGCGCTGCGGCAGATCCTGGCGGACCAGGAATTCGAGTTCACCGAGGACGGCGACACGTTCCATCTCGAACTCCCCGGCGTACGCAAGCTGAAGACGCCGGTGCGCCTCGAGGTCGGACCTCACGGGCTCATCATCGACGCGTTCGTCTGTCGCAAGCCGGACGAGAACTTCGAGGGCGTGTACCGCTGGCTGCTCGAGCGGAATGCGCGGATGTTCGCCTTCGCGTTCGCCATCGACGCACTCGGCGACATCTATCTGAACGCGCGGCTACCGCATTCCCTGATCGATCCCGATGAGATCGACCGCCTGCTCGGATCGGCGCTGACCTATGCCGACGACGCCTTCAACCGCATCCTCGAGCTCGGCTTCGCCACCTCGATCCGCAAGGAATGGGAGTGGCGCCTCTCCACGGGCGAGTCGACGGCGAACCTGGCCGCCTTCGAGGCGCTACGTCCCCGCGACTAGCCGCGCCCACCTTGCACCAAATGACGCCGACCTTGCACTAAATGCGGTCGAGCTTGCACTTGTGAATCAGACGTCGTCGAAAAGGTGCAAGGTCGAGCGCAATAGGTGCAAGCTCGGCGTCATTGGGGGCAAGGTCGGCGGGTCAGAGCTCGAGCTTGTAACCCAGGCCCCGCACGGTGACGAGCAGTTCCGGCTCGGCGGGATTGACCTCGAGCTTGGCGCGCAGGCGCTTGACGTGCACGTCGAGCGTCTTGGTGTCGCCGACGTAGTCCGAGCCCCACACCCGATCGATCAGCTGTCCGCGGGTCAGCACCCGCCCGGGATTGCGCAGGAACATCTCCAGGAGGTCGAATTCCTTGAGGGGCAGCTTGGTCGGCACGCCCTTGACGGTGACCACGTGGCGTTCGACGTCCATGCGGACCTCGCCGGCCTCCAGCGTCATCGGCGCGAGATCCGGCTCGACGCCCCGGCGCAGCACGGCACGGATGCGTGCCACCAGCTCGCGGGGCGAGTAGGGCTTCGTGACGTAGTCGTCCGCGCCGAGCTCCAGACCGACGATCTTGTCGACCTCATCGTCCTTCGCGCTCACCATGATCACCGGCACGCTCGAGGTCTGCCGGATCTGACGGCAGACCTCGGTCCCCGGCAGGCCCGGGAGCATCAGGTCGAGCAGCACGATGTCGGCACCGTTGCGGTCGAACTCGGAGAGGGCGTCGGGGCCGGTGGCCGCGATGGCCACCTCGAAGCCCTCCTTGCGCAACAGGTACGCGAGAGCGTCGCTGTAGCTCTCCTCATCCTCGACAACCAGGACACGCGTCATGCGGGGGTCCCCTCTTCACTGTGGGTGGATGTGGCGTACGCGCGCGGCAGTGTCAGGGTGAAGGTGGAACCCTGGCCCTCGACCGACCACACGCGAACGTCGCCTCCATGCGAGGCGACCACGTGCTTGACGATGGAGAGACCGAGACCGGTTCCTCCGGTGGACCGGTGCCGCGCCGGGTCGACCCGGTAGAAGCGCTCGAAGATCCGCTCGATCTCGTTGGGCGGAATGCCGACACCCTGATCGGTCACCGAGATCTCCACCGCGCCTTCGACCGCCCGCGTGGTGAGCACGATCTTGGAACCGGCGGGCGAGTAGGTCACCGCATTGGCCAGCAGGTTGCTGACGGCCAGCTCGATCTGGCCGCGGTTGCCGAGCAGCCTGAGATCGGGCTCGCTCTGATGGGTGATGGCGATGTCCCGCTCGATCGCATCCGTGGCATTGGCCTCCATGACGGAACGGATGATGTCGTCGACGGCGAGGACGGAGGGCGCGTCGAGACTGTCGTCGTCCTGGAGGCGCGACAGCTCGATGATCTGTTGGACGAGTCGCGCCAGCCGATCGCTCTCGTTGTGCATCCGCGAGGCGAAGCGCTGCACGGCCTCGGGGTCGTCGGAGGCGTCCTTCACGGCGTCGGAGAGCAGCTTGATGGCGCCGACGGGCGTCTTGAGCTCGTGGGAGACGTTCACCACGAAGTCACGACGGATCGATTCGAGGCGCTTCTCGCGGGTGCGATCCTCGGCCAGCGCGAGGGTGAGCCGCGGGTTCAGTTGCGCGACGCGGGCACTGACATGGCGAGGAGGCAGTCCCGGCCCGCGCGGTATGACGAGATCGACCTCGCGAGTCTCGCCGTCGCGACGAACTTCCGCGACCAGCCGGGCGAGCTCCGCCGACGCGATCCGATTCCCCTCGAGCAGGCCCATCGCCCGCGCGGGAGCGGAGAACTTGAGGACATTGTCGCTGGGGTCGACGAGCAGTGCGCTCGAGCGGAGTGCGCCCAAGACGACGCCGATGCCGGCGGGCAGATCCGCCTCGCGCTCGGGCACCGGGTGCTCCTGAGCCTCACTGAGCCGCCATGCGAGGACGACGCCTCCACCCAGCACTGCACCGAGCAGCGCAAAGAGGAGAGCCTGCGTTGTCGCACTCACGGGCCGATCGTACGCAGCATTTCGCCCATCATTCGCCCAGCGGTGGTGTTCAAGCGGCGGAGTTCGCGATTGTTCACCCTCCATTCATGCTCCATCGCTTCCGCTTCACCGAATGCGCATAGAGTCTGATACATGCGCGACGCTTTCGGTGACCAGCTCGACGCCATCCGGGACGACCTGGTGGCGATGTCCCAGCTTGTCCAGACGGCGGTCAACCGGGCGACGGCGGCGCTCCTCGACGGGGACGCGGCGGTCGCCGAGGACGTCATCACCGCCGACGGTCAGATCGACGCCATGGTGCAGAAGCTCGAGGATCAGAGCTTCGAATTGCTGTCGCTGCAGAACCCGGTCGCTGGCGACCTTCGCATGCTCGTGTCGTCACTGCGCATGGTCTCCTAGTTCGAGCGGATGGGTGACCTGGCGGTCCACGTCGCGAAGATCGCGCGCCTGCGCACGCCGGAGATCGCCGTGCCCACCGAGGTGATCCCCACGATCTCGCGCATGGCCGCGATCGCCGAGGTCATGGTGGCCAAGGTCGAGTACATCATCGCCAACTCCGACGTCCGAGCCGCCCAAGAGCTCGAGGCCATCGACGAGGAGATCGACAAGCTCCGCCGGAACTCCTTTCGCGAGTTGCTCGGCTCGGGATGGACCTACGGGGTCGAGCCCGCCGTCGACGTCGCTCTGCTGGGGCGCTACTACGAGCGCATCGCCGACCACGCCGTGTCGATCGCCAAGCGCGTGGTCTTCCTCGTGACCGGCGAAGGCCCGATCGCCTAGCCCGCCGAACTTGCACTTATTTCAGTCGAGATGTCGCGAAAAGTGACAGTTCGACTGAAATAAGTGCAAGTT
>JBQCJL010000448.1:0-4026 GCA_051952795.1 Marmoricola sp. | reverse complement strand
ACGATGCGCTGAACGCTCTGCTCCCCGCTCGGACCGACGCCCTCACCCGCAGCGCCCTCACGCAGCTCCTCGGCAAGCTTGGCCAGCCCGACCAGGAGCACGCCGGGAAGCTCACCGGCGGACGCCTCGACATCGTGCGGAAGCGCCAGGTCGAGGATGGCCAGCGGCGCGTCGGTTCCGCGGGCAGCGACGTCGGCGGCGCGCAGCACCACGCCGGTGCTTCCGGTGCAGGAGACCACCACGTCGACGGACCCGAGCAGCGCGGCGACGTCAGCCAGCTCGACCGCGTGGCCGTCATACTGCTCGGCTAGCCGCCGCGAGGCCTCGGCGGACCGGTTCGCGATGTGCAGCTCCGCCACCCCGGCGCGCCGCAGCGTCGCGGAGGCGAGACCGCCCATGGCGCCGGCGCCGCTGACCAGCGCCCACGCCCCGGTGAGCTCACCGACATGGTTCTCGGCGACCGCCAGAGCGGCGGTGACCAGCGACGGCGCGGCACGGTCGATGTCGGTCTCGGCATGGGCGCGCTTGCCCACGCGGAGCGCCTGCTGGAAGAGCAGGTTGAGTGCCGGACCGATCGTCCCGAGCTCCTGGCCGACCCGCAGCGCCTCGCGCGTCTGGCCCAGGATCTGGCTCTCGCCCACCACCATCGAGTCCAGCCCCGAGGCGACCGAGAACAAGTGCGAGATCGCGGCATCGTCGTAGTGCACGTAGACATGGGCGAGCAGCTCGTCGGGGCGGAGCCCGGCGCGCTCGCAGAGCAGAGTCGAGATGGCCTCGACCGAGCCGTGGAAGCGATCCACCTCCGCGTAGATCTCGCAGCGATTGCACGTCGACAGCACGGTCGCCTCGCCCACGTGCTCGATCTCGTTGACGGCGTGCACCAGCTTCGGCACGTGGTGCGTGTCGAGTGCCACCCTCTCCAGCACCGACACGGGGGCGGTGCGATGTGAGAGACCCACAACCAGAACGCTCATGCGGTGACCGCCTTCCGTTGGGCGTGGAAGGCCAGGATCTGCAGCTCCATCGCCAGGTCGACGCGTCGAAGGTCGACGCCCTCAGGCACCGAGAGCAGCACCGGAGCGAAGTTGAGGATGCTGGTCACGCCGGCGGCCACCATGCGATCGCACAGGTCCTGCGCGACGTGCGCGGGGGCGGCGATCACCCCGATGGCGACGCCATGCTCGGCGATGCACGCCTCGAGCTCACTCTCGTCGCGCACCGCGACGCCCGCGACGACCTCGCCGACGCGCTGCGGGTCGGCGTCCACGAGGGCGACGGTCCGGAAGCCGCGCGCCTGGAACCCGGCGGAGTTGGCGAGGGCGTGTCCCAGGTTTCCGATCCCCGCGATGAGCACCGGCCAGTCCTGGGTCAGTCCGATCTCGCGCGAGATGTGGGCCTGGAGGAACTCGACGTCATAGCCCACGCCGCGGCGCCCATAGCTGCCGAGGTGGGACAGGTCCTTGCGCACCTTCGCGCTGTTCACGCCGGCGGCGGACGCCAATTCATCGCTGGAGCAGACCGTCCAGCCGGCGTCCGCGAGTGCGCCAAGGGCCCGAAGATATTCCGGCAGCCTGGCTACCGTCGCCTCGGGGATCCCGGTGCTTGACCCGGAATTTGTCACGTCGTTCGAGCTCTTCCGTGGTGCGCGAGAAGTGGGAAACAGCCCCGTCACTGTATGAGCAGGTCAGGCGTCGAACAAAATCGTGGCCACGGCGCTAGCACACGGGTTCGCCGATCAGGCAGGCGGGTCGAGCGCCCGCCGCAATCGCATAGCATCAACGCGCCAGAAGTCGTGCTGCTGTCCATCGACGAAGGTCACCGGGATCTGCTCGCCGTAGGCGGCCATCAGCTCGGGCGAGGTGGTGATGTCCACCTCCGTGAAGCCGACATCGAGGTCGGCGCAGACCGCCTCGATGGTCGTGCGTGCGTCATCGCAGAGGTGGCAGCCGGGCTTGGCGTAGAGGACGACCCGCTCCGCACTCACTCCAGTACTCCGATCGCGCGCTCCCGCTCCATGGCCCGCAGCCGCCCGCGCTGCACCTTGCCGGTGGGCGTATGCGGCAGTCGCTCGACCAGGTGCACGACGGTCGGCACCTTGTAGCCGGCGAGACGCTGCCGGCAGCGCTCGAGGACGTCGTCGACGATGCGGGTGAGATCGGCATGGTCCGCCGGGCGCACCCAGGCCGCGACGGCCTCGCCGGTGACCGGATCGGGCTGTCCGACCACCGCCACCGCGGCCACGTCGGGAACCTCGGCGATCACGTCCTCCACCTCGGAGGGGAAGACGTTGAAGCCCGACACGATGATCAGCTCCTTGAGCCGATCGACCAGGTGCTGGTCGCCGTACTCGTCGAGGAAGCCGACGTCTCCGGTGGCGTACCAGCCGTCGGCGTCGGGCCCGCCGTGCCCGTCGGGCCAATAGCCCGAGAACAGGTTCGGGCCACGCACCTGGATCTCCCCACTGCCATCGGTCGCCCGATCCTCCGGAACCGGGGCGGGCATGATCCGCATCTCGATGCCCGGGAGCGGGGCGCCGACGGACCCGTTGGGGTGGCCGCCGAGCGCTCCATGGGCACCCGAGGAGCTCGCCATCGTGGAGCTCAGCACGGGCCCGGCCTCGCTCATGCCGTAGCCCTGATGGAGCGGGATCGAGGTGCGGGCCACGAACGCCTCCACCAGATACGGCGAGATCGGCGCCGAGCCGCTCAACGTGAACCGGACCGCGCCCAGGCGGTCGGCGAGGTCCTCGACCTGCATCCAATGCGCGAAGACCGGCGGCGCTGCCGGCACTACGGAGATCGCCTCGTCGTCGATGAGATCGAGGGTCCCCTCCGGATCGAACCCGTCGACCAAGACCACGCGAGCATGCCGAGCGACGGCCTGCCCGAGCACGGCATTGAGGCCGTAGATGTGGAACAGCGGCACCAACGCGAGCACCACGTCCCGGCCGAGCAGCATCGGCGGCTCCACCCGGCCGACCTGCTCGATGTTGGCCATCAGTGCTCGCTGGGTGAGCATCGCGCCGCGAGGACGCCCACTGGTGCCGCTGGTGTAGAGCAGGAGCGCGAGCGATTCGGGATCCACCGGCGGGATCTCCTCCTCGCGCGCGGCCGGGTCGGCGAGCGGTCCCCCGACCACGTTGTTCCAGGTGCGCTCTCCCGGCTCGACGGCGGTCTCGACCACGATCAGCTCGACTGCGAGCCGGCTCTCCGGCGGAGCGGTGAGCACACTGCGCATGCCCTCGACCGCCGCGCGCGCCGACGCGATGCCGACGACGTCGACGATGACCACACGCGCGGCGGAGTCCCCCATCACCCGCAGGAACTCGCCGGTGGTGGCGCGGGGACTGACCGGCACAGCCACCAGGCCCGCGCGCAGCACCCCGAAGTACGC
Organism: Marmoricola sp.; assembly: GCA_051952795.1. Taxonomy (GTDB): domain Bacteria; phylum Actinomycetota; class Actinomycetes; order Propionibacteriales; family Nocardioidaceae; genus Marmoricola. The sequence goes on along the minus strand of JBQCJL010000448.1, from coordinate 633 downwards.
GGCGACGAACTCGATGCGGTTGGGCAGCGCGATCACCACGCGATCCCCGGACGTCATGCCCAGCTGGAGCAGGCCGGCACTGACCCGGTCCGCGATGTCCGCGAGGGCGGACCACGAGACGGCTCGGCCACTCGCGGCTTCGGAGAGGGCGATGCGATCAGGCTCGTCGTGCGCGGCCTTGCACAGCAGATCCCAGAGCGTTCGCTCCATCCGTCGATCCTCGCACAGTCCGCCACCTCCTAGGCTGGGCCCGTGAGTCCTAGCGATGCGGGTCCGCCGAACCTACGCCGACGCTCGCAGCTGGCCGGGCAGGCCGCGGCTGCCAACGCGATGGTGGAGGCCTCCCTCACCGTGCCGCTGGACCGCACGGCGGCCGCCTTCTTCGACGTGGACAACACCGTCATGCAGGGTGCGTCGATCTTCCACTTCGCCCGCGGGCTGCACCGCCGCAAGTTCTTCACCACGCGCGACATCATCGACGCGGCCTGGAAGCAGGCCTACTTCCGGATCGCCGGGGTCGAGGATCCCGAGCATCTGGCCCAGGCACGCGCCCAAGCCCTCTCCTTCATCGCCGGGCACACGGTGCAGGAGCTGGAGGAGCTGTCGGACGAGATCTTCGACGAGGCGATGGCG
>JBQCJL010000447.1:0-2854 GCA_051952795.1 Marmoricola sp. | reverse complement strand
CCGAAGAGGTTGGAGACGTCGAAGCCCTCGGCGCCACCGAAGCCACCGGCCCCGCCCGTGGTGAACGGACCGAAGCCGCCCGAGGCGACGGCGGCGCGGTAGTCGTCGTACTCCTTGCGCTTGGCCGGATCTCCGATGACGTCGTTGGCCTCGGAGGCGGCCTTGTACTTGTCGTGCCGGGCGGTGTCGCCGGGATGCGTGTCGGGGTGATTCTCCTTCGCGATCTTGCGCCAAGCCTTCTTGATCGCGGACGCGTCGGCATCCTTGCTCACGCCCAGGATCTTGTAGAAGTCCTTGTCGGCCCAATCAGCGTTGTTCATCTCTCACCCCTTTCTGCTCTCGGTACGTCCGACCGTCGTTCTCAAGCCTGTTCGTCGGTGTCACCCTCTGCCGGGTCGACGACGATGACCTGGGCTGCGCGTACCACCCGGTCGCCGATGCGGTAACCGGCCTTGGCGACGAACTTGGCGGTCGCGACGCTGACCTCGGGATCCGTGCCCAGGTGGGACAGCGCCTCGTGCAGCGTCGGGTCGAAGGCGTCGCCGGGCTCACCGAAGCGGGTCAGACCCGCGCTGGCCACCACCCGCTCGAGCTGGTCGGCGACGGTCTTGAAGCCACCCTCCACCTCACCGGCCTCGCGAGCGCGGTCGATGCTGTCGAGGACCTCGATGATCGGCGTCAACGCGGCATAGGCGGCGTTCTCGCGGATCAGCTCGCGGTCCCGGTCGACGCGCTTGCGGTAGTTGGCGTACTCGGCCTGCAGACGCTGGAGATCAGCCGTCCGCTCCGCAGCCTCCTGCCGGGCCTCGGCGAGGGGGTCGGCTGGTGCGCCGGCCCCCTCGACGTCGATGACGTCGGCGGGCTCGAGCGGCCCGCCCTCCTCGAGGAGGTTGTCGATCCCGGAGATGTCATCGGGCACATCGATGGGCTCCTCAAAGTTCGAGGTCACTTGTCGTCGCCCTCGTCCACGATCTCCGCGTCGACGACACCGTCGTCCTCGTGCTCGCCGGCGGCAGCACCCTCGGTGCCAGCACCTTCGGCCGCGGCCGACTCGTACATCGCCGCTCCGAGCTTCTGGCTCGACTCACCGAGCTTGGTGATCGCCGCGTCGAACGCCTCCTTGGTGGTCGAGTCGTCCGCGAGGAGCGCCTTGAGCGCATCGACGTCGGCCTGGACCTCGTTCTTCAGGTCCTCGCCCACCTTGTCGGCGTTCTCGGAGAGGAACTTCTCGGTCGAGTACACCAACGAGTCGGCCTGGTTGCGGACCTCGACGGCCTCGCGACGCTTGGCGTCCTCCTCCGCATACTGCTCGGCGTCACGGACCATCCGCTCGATGTCGTCCTTGGACAGCGCGCTGCCGCCCGAGATCGTCATCGACTGCTCCTTGCCGGTGCCCTGGTCCTTGGCGGACACGTGCACGATGCCGTTCGCGTCGATGTCGAAGGTGACCTCGATCTTCGGGATGCCTCGCGGCGCCGGCGGCAGACCGGTCAGCTCGAAGTTGCCGAGCGGCTGGTTCTGCGCCCACATCTGACGCTCACCCTGCGCGACCTTGATCTCGACCGAGGGCTGATTGTCGTCAGCCGTCGTGAAGATCTCCGAACGCTTGGTGGGGATCGTGGTGTTGCGCTCGATGAGCACGGTCATGACGCCACCCTTGGTCTCGATGCCGAGGCTCAGCGGCGTGACGTCGAGGAGCAGGACGTCCTTGACCTCGCCCTTGAGGACACCGGCCTGCAGCGCCGCACCGATGGCGACGACCTCGTCCGGGTTCACGCCCTTGTTGGGCTCCTTGCCACCGGTCAGCTCACGCACGACGTCCGCAACGGCGGGCATACGCGTGGAGCCACCGACCAGGACGACGTGGTCGATCTTGGAGACGTCCAGACCCGCGTCCTTGATGACGGAGCGGAACGGGGCCTTGGTGCGCTCGAGCAGGTCCTCGGTCAGCTTCTGGAACTCCGAGCGCGACAGCTTCTCCTCGAAGTGCAGCGGACCGGACTCACCGTGGGTGATGTAGGGCAGGTGGATGGTGGTCTCCGATGAGCTTGAGAGCTCGATCTTCGCCTTCTCCGCCGCTTCCTGCAGGCGCTGGACCGCGATCTTGTCGGCACCGAGGTCGACGCCGTTGTTGTCCTTGAACTTCTTGATCATCCAGTCGACGATCCGCTGGTCCCAGTCGTCACCACCGAGGTGGTTGTCACCGCTGGTGGCCTTCACCTCGACGACGCCCTCGCCGATCTCGAGCAGGGAGACGTCGAACGTTCCACCACCGAGGTCGAAGACCAGGATCGTCTGCTCGTGGTCACCCTTGTCGAGGCCGTAGGCCAGGGCGGCCGCGGTGGGCTCGTTGACGATGCGGCTGACGTTGAGGCCCGCGATCTCGCCGGCCTCCTTGGTCGCCTGGCGCTGCGCGTCGGAGAAGTAGGCGGGCACGGTGATGACCGCGTCGGTCACGGTCTCGCCGAGGTAGGCCTCGGCGTCACGCTTGAGCTTCTGCAGCACGAAGGCGCTGATCTGCTGCGGCGTGAAGTCCTTGCCGTCGATCTCGATCGACCAGTCGCTGCCCATGTGACGCTTGACCGAACGGATGGTCCGGTCCACGTTGGTCACCGCCTGGTTTTTGGCGGGCTGGCCGACGAGCACCTCGCCGTTGCGCGCGAACGCCACAACCGACGGGGTGGTGCGGGAGCCCTCGGAGTTGGCGACGACGACAGGGTCGCCACCCTCCAATACCGCGACGACGGAGTTGGTGGTCCCGAGGTCGATTCCGACCGCACGAGCCATGTTGTGCCTCCTGATGTTGCCTTTGTAGGGTCTGAGTGGACCGCGCTCAAGCCTGCTACTCCCGACA
>JBQCJL010000446.1:0-3779 GCA_051952795.1 Marmoricola sp. | reverse complement strand
GGATCAAGCGTGGACCACGCGGCTTCATCGGGACCAACAAGACCTGTGCCGAGGAGACCGTGCAGTCGCTGCTGGCGGACTTGAACGCCGGCCTGCTGCCTACCCCGTCGGGGTCCCAAACCGCGTTCGCCGAGTTGGCGAGGTCGCGCCAACCCGACCTGATCGACTCGCTCGGCTGGGCGGCCATCGATGCGCATGAGCGGGCGGCGGGCGGCGAGACGCGGCCTCGCCGCAAGTTCACCTCGGCGGCAGAGATGGTGGCGGTCGCCCGGCAGGCGCAGAGCACCGAATCACGCGTGAACGGCTCTCGGCTCAGGAGATGGAATCTTCTAGGCTGAGCCGGTGACCGACGGAGCATCCCCAGCCAGCGAGCGACCTGACGGACGCCAGGTGCGCTGGGACGCTCACAAGGCGTCGCGTCGCGAGGTGATCATCGAGGCTGCCCTGGCCGCATCCGAGGAGGCGGGCGCCGGTGTGGTCGTCCCGCTCCAAGACATCGCGGAGCGTGCAGGCGTCGTGCGCACGGTGGTGTACCGACACTTCAACGATCGGGCCGAGCTCGACCACGCGATGCAGCAGCGGGCACTCGAGATGCTGCGGGACGCGGTGACCGAGTCGCTGGCACTCGAGGGCAGCATCTCCGACATCATCGAGCGGGTCGTGCGCTCCTACGTCGACTGGGCTGCCGCCCATCCGGAACTGCACCGCATCGCCACCGAGGAGCGCGTCGGGGGCATGCGCGACCTCGAGATGACGATCGCGGACATCGCCGATCGACTCGAGGCGCTGCTGAATCTGGCGATCGCGCTGTTGAGCGTCGACCTCACGCCCGAGGACGCCCAGGCCATGGACCCCCTGGTCTTCGGCCTGGTCGGGCAGGCGTTCGGCACGGTGCGGCGATGGCTGCGCCAGCCCGAGCGCACGCCCGATGCGGTAGCCCTGGCCAAGTTCATCGCGCGCAGCGTGTGGTTCCAGATCGACGGACATGCGCGTGACCGCGGCATCGAGCTCGACCCCGACGTCGACGTGACCGAGCTCTTCAATCTCACGGAGATGTTCGACGCGCTCATCGACGGCGACGGGTCTTCGGGGGATTTGTAGACTCGCCCCTTGTGTCTGCTCCCCTGATCGGTGTTCTCGCGTTGCAAGGCGATGTCCGCGAGCATGCCGCGGCGCTGCGCCGATGCGGTGCCGACGTCCGCCCGGTCCGACGGCCCGACGAGCTGGACGACCTCGACGGCATCGTCCTTCCGGGCGGCGAGTCGACCACGATGTCCAAGCTCGCGGTCGCGTTCGGGATGTTCGAGCCGTTACGTGAGCGGTTGAGTGCCGGGCTGCCCGCACTGGGCACCTGCGCGGGAATGATCATGCTGGCCGAACGGATCCTCGATCCCCGTAGCGGGCAGCAGACCTTCGGCGGCCTCGACATCACGGTGCGACGCAATGCGTTCGGTCGTCAGATCGACAGCTTCGAGTCCGATCTGGAGCTGGTGCAGGGGAGTTCCGACGCGCCGCCGCTGCATGCCGTGTTCATCCGCGCTCCCTGGGTCGAGGAGGCGGGCGAGGACGTCGAGATCCTCGCGCGCGTTCGCTCGGGTCCGGCCGCCGGTAGGATCGTGGCTGTTCAACAGGGGCCGCTGATGGCGACGTCCTTCCACCCGGAAGTCACTGACGACGACCGCATCCATCGCGCTTTCTTGAACCTGGTCTGACTCGGAGGTCGAGGACCCGCGCTGCGGCGTCACGAGGCCCCCGCACAACGTAGGAGAGGGGAATTGCCATGTCCGGCCATTCCAAGTGGGCGACCACCAAGCACAAGAAGGCGGCGCTCGATGCCAAGCGCAGCAAGCTGAACACCAAGCTCATCAAGAACATCGAGGTCGCGGCTCGGATGGGCGGCGGCGATCCGGCCGGCAACCCGACCCTGTTCGACGCCATCCAGAAGGCCAAGAAGAACTCCGTCACCAAGGACAACATCGACCGTGCGGTCAAGCGCGGGTCGGGCGCCGAGGCCGGCGGTGCGGACTACTCGACCATCATGTACGAGGGCTATGGTCCGAACGGTGTCGCCGTGCTCATCGAGTGTCTGACCGACAACAAGAACCGCGCGGCCATGGAGGTCCGCACCGCGATGACCCGCAACGGGGGATCGCTGGCGGACCCGGGATCGGTGGCGTACCTCTTCCACCGCAAAGGCGTTGTGATCGTGCCCGCCGACCAGGAAGGTCGCACGGTCACCGAGGACGACGTGCTCGAAGCCGCGCTCGACGCTGGTGCCGAGGAGGTCAACGACCTCGGCGACAGCTTCGAGGTGGTCAGCGACCCGAGCGATCTGATCGCCGTGCGCAGCGCCCTGCAGGATGGCGGGTTGGACTACGACTCCGCCGAGGCGTCCTTCGTGCCGTCGATGCAGGTCGAGCTGGACGAGGCCGGCGCCTCCAAGGTGCTCAAGCTGATCGACGTCCTCGAGGACCTCGACGACGTCCAGAACGTCTTCGCGAACTTCGACATCTCCGACGAGATCATGGCCGCCCTCGAGGAAGCCGACGCCTAACCCTCGCCGATCTTGCCCCTATTTCCGCCGACCTTGCATCTATTGACGCCGAACTTGCACTCGTTGCGGTTGAGCTTGCGCGTGATGCAAGCGACGACTCGGTGGGGAGGCGCCGCAGATGGCGGACGCGACCTTTGAGGGCTGGGACGCCTATGGCGAGGCCGTCGTCGACGTCGACCTCGGCGAGCGGGAGGTCACCGTGGGCCGCGAGGGGATCGTGCGAGGAGAGGCTTGGTCGCCCGACCGCCCCGCGTACGTGATCACGGCACACAACCCGGGCCGCAAGGCCGACGCCGCGGCCAACGATGCTGCGCAGGCTCGCCTCCTCGCGCTCCTGCATGAGCGCGGCATCCGTTGGCGACCCGCGATCGGCCGGAGTCGTGATCGGTCCTGGGCCGAGCCGAGCGTCGTCGTGGAGATCCCGGAGCGGGAGGCTCTCGAGATCGGCGCCCGATTCGACCAGGATGCGATCTTCCGCTGGGACGGGACCGCCCTCGAGGTGATCGCGTGCCGCAAGATCTGACAGGTCGACGGCAATACGTGCAAGGTCGGCGCAAACACGTGCAAGGTCGGCGTCAATAGGTGCAAGGTCGCGGAAAAGTGGGGGCGCCGGGTCGGCGGTTCGGCCCGGGATGAGCACCGAGGTATGCGAACATCTGTTCGGAAGGTTGCAGCTCGAGCGCAAGGGGCGACATGCGGGTACTGGGAGTGGACCCCGGGCTGACGCGATGTGGCGTCGGCGTGATCGAGGGATCCCTCGGGCGTCCGTTGAGCCTCGTCGCCGTCGACGTGATCAAGACCCCGGCCGCGATGCCGCTGGGGGAGCGGCTCGTCCTCATCGAGCGGGGGATCGAGCACTGGCTCGACTCCGCGCAGCCCGACGTCGTGGCGGTCGAGCGCGTGTTCAGCCAGCACAACGTCCGCACCGTGATGGGCACGGCCCAGGCGAGCGGCATCGCGCTCCTCGCCGCCACCCGGCGCGGGATCCCGGTGGCGACCCACACTCCCAGCGAGGTCAAGGCGGCCGTGACCGGCAGCGGTCGGGCCGAGAAGGCTCAGGTCGGCACGATGGTCGCCCGCTTGCTGCGTCTGCAGGAGATCCCCAAGCCCGCCGACGCGGCCGACGCGCTCGCGCTCGCCATCTGCCACCTATGGCGCGGCGGTGCGCAGCAGCGGATCGCTGAGGCCCAACGACTGGCAGGAGTCGTGCGTTGATCGCTTCCGT
>JBQCJL010000445.1:0-3605 GCA_051952795.1 Marmoricola sp. | reverse complement strand
CATCGCGCAATGTCTCCGCAGCGGCACGGCCGGCGAGGTGCACAAGCTGGTGCTGACCGCCAGCGGTGGCCCGTTCCGAGGACGATCTCGGGACGAGCTTCAAGACGTCACCCCCGATGAGGCCCTCGCCCATCCCACCTGGGACATGGGGCCGGTGGTGACGATCAACTCGGCGACCCTGATGAACAAGGGTCTGGAGGTGATCGAGGCACATCTGCTCTTCGACATCCCGATGGAGCGCATCGAGGTCGTCGTCCACCCGACGAGCGTGGTGCATTCGATGGTGGAGTTCGTCGACGGCTCCACGATCGCGCAGGCGAGCCCGCCCACGATGCTCATCCCGATCGCGCTGGCGATGAGCTGGCCGGACCGACTGGTCGAGGTGGCGCCGGCGGTCGACTGGACCCGCGCGAACACCTGGGAGTTCTTCCCACTCGATGACGAGGCGTTCCCGGCGGTGGCGCTGGCTCGCCTGGTCGGCGAGCGGGGCGGGATCGCCCCCGCCGTCTTCAATGCGGCCAACGAGGTCTGCGTGCAGGCATTCCGCGACGGCCGCCTTCCCTTCCCCGCGATCGTGGAGACGGTGGCGGAGGTCGTGGAAATTTGTGCGGAGGCCGTACCGTTCGAGGGGGCTCGTGCGTTGACTGTCCAACACGTTCTGGAGGCGGACGGATGGGCACGCGACCAAGCGACGAGCTTGGTGGGTCAACGATCGAGAAAGGCGTGGTGACCCCTCGTGGATCACGTCCTCCTTTACGCCATCGGCGTCATCCTCTTCGTCATCGGTGTGGCACTGTCGATCGGACTCCATGAGTTCGGTCACCTGGTGCCCGGCAAGCTCTTCGACGTCAAGGTGACCCAGTACTTCATCGGGTTCGGCAAGACCTTGTGGTCGAGGAGGCGCGGCGAGACCGAGTACGGCATCAAGGCGATCCCGCTCGGCGGCTACGTGAAGCTCGTCGGCATGTTGCCGCCCGCGGAGGGTGATGCCGGGCCGACCGGAGAACAGGTGGCCGCTCGGCCGACGGGCATGTTCGCCCAGCTGGTCAGCGACGCCAAGCGCGCCGAGTACGAGCACGTCGACCCCGCCGATCACGACCGGCTCTTCTACCGCCAGAAGGTCTGGAAGCGCATCGTCATCATGGTCTCGGGTGTGGCCATCAACCTGGTTCTGTCCTTCGTGCTCTTCTCGATCTCCTTCATGGGGATCGGCATGTACCGCCCCTCCACCACCATCGGGTCGGTGCAGGCGTGCGTGAAGGTGGCCAACTCCGCGACTCCTGGTCAGTGCACCCCGGCCGACCCCAAGACCCCGGCGGCCGCTGCGGGCCTGCGCCAGGGTGACAAGGTCCTCGCGTTCGCGGGTCACAAGATCACCGACTACGCGCAGCTGCAGTCGTTGGTTCGCGCCGGAAGCGCCGAGCACACCACGATCGTGGTCGAGCGCGCGGGCAAGGTCCTCAGCCTGCCGATCTCGCCCGTGGTGAGCGACATGCCGTCGCTGACGAACAACGGCGGCCAGGTGAAGGTGGGCTTCATCGGCATCAGCAGCCTGACCCAGCGTCAGCAGCAGAGTGCCGGCTACGTGCTCTCCACGATGGTCGACCAGACCGGCGCGACGCTCTCGGCGCTCGGGCACCTGCCCCAGCGCGTCTACCACGTCGCCCGGGCCGCCCTCGGCCTCGAGAAGCGCGATCCGAACAGTCTGATGAGCGTCGTGGGCGCGGGCCGCGTGGCCGGCGAGGTGGCCACCATCACCGGTGTGAGCGTCACCGATCGGCTCAACGCGCTGATCCTGCTGCTCGCCGGGCTGAACCTGTTCCTGGGTCTGGTGAACCTGGTTCCGCTGCCGCCGTTCGACGGCGCCGGCGTCGCCACGGCGTTGGTGGAGGCGGTGCGCAGCCGGTGGGCCAAGATCCGCGGGCGCCCGGATCCCGGCGTGATCGATGCCGGCAAGCTGCTACCCCTGACGTATGCGATGGCCGCGCTGCTGCTGATGGTGAGCGTCGTTCTCATCTACGCCGACATCGTGGCGCCCGTGTCCATCTCCTAGACCCATACGATGGGTACATGACCGCCGTCTCCTTGGGCATACCCGCCGCGCCGCCCCCGGTTCTCGCTCCTCGTCGCAAGACGCGGCAGATCCGGGTCGGCAAGGTGGGGGTCGGCAGCGACTTCCCGATCTCCGTGCAGTCGATGTGCACCACGCTCACGGCGGACGTGAACACGACCCTGCAGCAGATCGCCGAGCTCACGGCAGCCGGATGCGACATCGTCCGGGTGGCTTGCCCGTCGCAGGACGACGCCGACGCGCTGCCGCAGATCGCCCAGCACTCGCAGATCCCGGGGATCGCCGACATCCACTTCCCGCCGAAGTACGTCTTCGCCGCCATCGAGGCCGGGTGCGCCGCCGTGCGCGTCAACCCCGGCAACATCAAGCGGTTCGACGACCAGGTCAAGGAGATCGCCCGCGCCGCGAAGGACCACGGCACCTCGATCCGCATCGGGGTGAACGCGGGATCGCTGGACAAGCGCCTGCTCGAGAAGTACGGCAAGGCGACGCCCGAGGCGCTCGTCGAGTCCGCCGTGTGGGAAGCGAGCCTGTTCGAGGAGCACGACTTCCACGACTTCAAGATCTCGGTGAAGCACAACGATCCGGTGGTGATGGTCCGGGCCTACGAGATGCTGGCCGAGCAGGGCGACTGGCCCCTCCACCTGGGTGTGACCGAGGCGGGCCCGGCCTTCCAGGGCACGATCAAGTCCGCGACCGCCTTCGGTGCCCTGCTCAGCAAGGGCATCGGCGACACGATCCGGGTCTCCCTGTCGGCTCCGCCGGTCGAGGAGGTCAAGGTCGGGCTGCAGATCCTCGAATCCCTCAACCTCAAGCCGCGACGTCTCGAGATCGTCTCCTGTCCCTCCTGCGGGCGGGCACAGGTCGCCGTCGACGAGCTCGCGAACGCGGTCACCGCCGGGCTCGACGGCCTGGAGGTTCCGCTCCGCGTCGCCGTGATGGGGTGTGTGGTGAACGGCCCGGGCGAGGCGCGCGAGGCCGACCTCGGGGTCGCGTCCGGGAATGGCAAGGGCCAGATCTTCGTCAAGGGCGAGGTCATCAAGACCGTTCCCGAGTCGCAGATCGTCGAGACCCTCATCGAGGAGGCCATGCGCCTGGCCGAGGAGATGGAACCGACCGATGGCGCCGGCGTCGAGGTCAGCGTCGGCTGAATCACATCTCTCCCCATGAACATCGGGGAAACGGGCGGTGACATAGCCAGAATCCGCTGTGATACTCCTGCGCGTGAGTCTTTCTCGACGTCAGGTTCTGTCCGCCGCGGGAGTCGCCGGCGCTGCCATCGCCTCCAGTCGCCTGCTCAGTGCCTCCTCGGCTGCTGCCACGACCTCCCTGCCGCCCCCGGCGTCGTCGGGCATCGACCACATCGTTGTGGTGATGATGGAGAACCGATCCTTCGATCACTTCCTCGGCTGGTTGCCCGCCGCCAACGGACAGCAGGCCGGCCTCTGGTTCCAGGACCGCTACGGCGCCTGGCGCTCGACGTGGCATGCACAGCGGTTCGACACCTGCGGCTTCAATGACCCGGACCACTCCT
>JBQCJL010000444.1:0-2088 GCA_051952795.1 Marmoricola sp. | reverse complement strand
CGGGTGGTCGTCCTGGCGCAGGAAGAGGCCAGGATGCTCAACCACAACTACATCGGCACGGAGCACATCCTGCTCGGGCTGATCCCTGAGGGCGAGGGGGTCGCCGCCAAGGCGCTCGAGAACCTCGACATCTCCCTCGTCGCCGTGCGCGAGCAGGTACAGGAGATCATCGGTCAGGGCCAGCAGGCGCCGACCGGTCACATCCCCTTCACCCCGCGCGCCAAGAAGGTGCTCGAGCTGAGTCTGCGCGAGGCGCTGCAGCTCGGTCACAACTACATCGGCACCGAGCACATCCTGCTCGGCCTCATCCGCGAGGGCGAGGGCGTCGCCGCCCAGGTCCTGCAGAAGATGGGCGCCGACCTGAACCGGGTGCGCCAGCAGGTCATCCAGCTGCTGTCGGGCTACCAGGGCAAGGAGACGCAGACCGCGGGCACCGCACCCGAGAGCGGTCCGTCGACCAGCTCGGTGCTCGACCAGTTCGGTCGCAACCTGACCCAGGCGGCCAAGGAGGGCAAGCTCGACCCGGTCATCGGTCGCGAGACCGAGATCGAGCGGGTCATGCAGATCCTGTCCCGCCGTACCAAGAACAACCCGGTGCTCATCGGCGAGCCCGGCGTCGGCAAGACCACCATCGTCGAGGGCCTGTCCCAGGACATCGTCGCGGGCAAGGTTCCCGAGACGCTGAAGGACAAGCAGATCTACACCCGCGACCTCGGGGCCCTGGTCGCCGGCTCGCGCTACCGCGGTGACTTCGAGGAGCGCTTGAAGAAGGTGCTCAAGGAGATCCGCACCCGCGGCGACATCGTGCTGTTCATCGACGAGATCCACACCCTCGTCGGTGCCGGTGCGGCCGAGGGCGCGATCGACGCCGCCAGCATCCTCAAGCCGATGCTTGCTCGCGGCGAGCTGCAGACCATCGGTGCGACCACGCTCGACGAGTACCGCAAGCACCTGGAGAAGGACGCCGCGCTGGAGCGCCGCTTCCAGCCCGTCCAGGTCGCCGAGCCGTCCATCGCGCACACCATCGAGATGCTCAAGGGCTTGCGCGACCGGTACGAGGCGCACCACCGCGTGACGATCACGGACGAGGCGCTGGTCTCGGCCGCCACGCTCGCGGACCGCTACATCTCCGACCGCTTCCTGCCGGACAAGGCGATCGACCTGATCGACGAGGCGGGCGCGCGATTGCGCATCCGCCGGATGACGGCTCCGCCCGACCTGCGCGAGTTCGACGACAAGATCGCCGACGTCCGTCAGCGCAAGGAGTCGGCGATCGACGGGCAGGACTTCGAGGCGGCCGCGCGTCTGCGCGACGAGGAGAAGCAGCTCATCAACGCCAAGGCCGAGCGTGAGAAGGCCTGGCGCGAGGGCGACATGGATGTGGTCGCGGAGGTCGACGAGGAGCTCATCGCCGAGGTCCTCGCCGTGGCGACCGGCATTCCGATCGTCAAGCTGTCCGAGGAGGAGTCGACCCGACTGCTCAAGATGGAGGACGAGCTGCACAAGCGCGTCATCGGTCAGGACGAGGCGGTCAAGGCCCTCTCGCGTGCGATCCGTCGTACCCGCGCCGGCCTCAAGGACCCGAAGCGTCCCGGTGGCTCGTTCATCTTCGCCGGCCCGTCCGGTGTCGGTAAGACGTGGCTGTCCAAGACGCTCGCCGAGTTCCTCTTCGGCGACGAGGATGCGCTGATCCAACTCGACATGTCCGAGTTCAGCGAGAAGCACACCGTCTCGCGCCTGTTCGGTTCGCCTCCGGGATACGTCGGCTACGAAGAGGGCGGACAGCTCACCGAGAAGGTGCGCCGCAAGCCGTTCTCGGTCGTGCTCTTCGACGAGGTCGAGAAGGCCCACCCCGACATCTTCAACTCGCTGTTGCAGATCCTCGAGGAAGGTCGCCTCACCGACTCGCAGGGCCGCGTGGTCGACTTCAAGAACACCGTGATCATCATGACCACGAACCACGGTTCGCGCGACATCAGCAAGGGCGTCAGCCTCGGCTTCGGCAACGCGTCGGATGCGCAGGGCACGTACGAGCGGATGAAGACCAAGGTGCAGGAGGAGCTCAAGCAGCACTTCCGGCCCGAGTTC
>JBQCJL010000443.1:0-6411 GCA_051952795.1 Marmoricola sp. | reverse complement strand
ACTGATGCGTAGATACATCAGGCGTGTTGCCCCGGCGGCGGCCGTGGTGACGGTTGGAGCTCTAGCTCTCGCCGGTTGTGGGAGCAGTAGCAAGGGGTTGGTTCAGAACGTCACGGTGACCGCTGCGTACAACAGCGCGGTGACAGCGTTGTGGGATGGAACGGCGAACCAGTATTCGACGTACAACGCCAACGTTCAGAACTTCACTCAATCGTCGTTCAACTACTACGGCCTGGTGAACGGTCAGCCGACGCTGGTGAAGAACCCGAAGTTCGGTTCGTACACCGTGACGTCGAAGAGCCCGCTCACCATCAAGCTGACCATCAACAAGGGCGTCACCTGGAGTGACGGCACGCAGGTCAACGCAGCGGACATGCTGCTCAACTGGGCCTCAGGTCTCACCCAGTACAACAGCACCGCCAAGGGTGGCGTGAACTTCGGCGCCCTCGGAATCTACGGTGGCGTCGGTCTGGACACCCTGCAGACGCCGGTGGTCTCCGACGGCGGTCGCACGGTGACCATCACCTTCAAGAAGCCCTTCGTCGACTGGGAGGTCGCGATCGGCACCGCCGGTGCCTCCGGCATGGCGCCGGGTCTCCCGGCTCACATCGTCTACGAGCTCGCGTTCCCGAGCTTCAAGGGCACCGCGGCTCAGGCCGACGCAGCGGTCCAGCAGGCGATCCTGACGGGCGACAAGACCGTTCTCGCCAAGCTGGCCAACACCTGGCAGAACGCCTGGAACGTGTCGAGCATGCCGTCGAACCCCAAGCTGCTGGTCAGCGACGGTCCGTACACGGTGACCGACTTCAAGAAGAACCAGTACATCACCTTCTCGCTGCGGAAGAACTACCAGGGCGGCCCCGGCACTCCGACGGTCAGCAAGATCACCCTGCGGTTCATCTCCGACCCGACGGCTCAGGTTCAGGCCCTCCAGAACGGTGAGGTCGACATGATCCAGGGTCAGCCGGACACGGACACCGTGGCAGCGGTCCAGAAGCTGAAGAACGTGACGGTCTCGCAGTTCGGTGGTCTGTCCTTCGACCACGTCGACCTGACGTTCCAGTCACCGGGCGGTGTGTTCAACCCCGCGACGTACGGTGGCGGCGCAGCAGGTGCCGCGAAGGCGCTCAAGATCCGTCAGGCGTTCCTGCTGAGCATCCCGCGTCAGCAGATCGTGGATGACCTGATCAAGCCGCTCAACAAGAACGCAGTCGTCGACAACTCGGCGTTGGTCATCCCGGGCACGCCCGCGTATGCCGACACCGTGGCGCACAACGACTCGAGCTTCTTCGCCCACCAGGACATCGCGAAGGCGAAGCAGCTTCTGCAGCAGGCTGGCGTCACGAACCCGAAGGTCCGCTTCTGGTACGTGAGCGACAACCCGCGTCGTGTCGCGGCCTACCAGCTGATCCAGGCCGCGGCCAAGAAGGCCGGCTTCAACATCGTGGGCATCGGTCAGCCGGCTGCCGTGATGTTCCCGAAGCTGCTGCCGGGTGGCAAGAACCCGTACGACGCGGTCGAGTTCGCCTGGCAGTTCACCAGCCTCGCCTACACCGGCAACCAGGCCGCGTGGCAGACGGGTCTCGGCGAGAACTTCCAGGGCTACTCGAACCCGAAGATGGACGCTCTGTGGGCTCAGCTCGCCACGAGCACGGGCACGAAGGCTCAGAACGACGCCATCAACACCCAGATCGACAAGTACACCTTCGACGACGCGGCCAGCCTCCCGCTGTTCCAGTTCCCGGAGATGGCTGCTTGGTCGAACAACATCCAGGGTGCGTCCACCAACCCGATCGCCGGTGGTTCCAACGTGCTGTGGAACTACTTCGACTGGAAGTACAACGGAAAGAAGAACAAGTAGTCTCCCGCTGAGGAGAACCTCGTTACGGTGGGGGCGTCGGCGTTGATCCGCCGGCGCCCCTAACCGTGCCCGTTACTCTGACTCCACCCACAGCGCTACCGCGCCCGGGGAGAAAGGCACCGCTCCATGTTGTCGTTCCTGGCACGGAGGTTCGCAGCCTCCGTGGTGGTGATGTTCGTGGCCTCCTATGTGGTCTACGTCCTCACCGCCTACTCCAACGACCCGCTCGCCGAGCTCCGACAGAGCACGCGACCGGGAATCCAGCAGATCATCGCGAACCTCACCGCGCAGCAGCACCTCGATGTGGCGCCCCCGCTGCGGTTCTTCATCTGGTTCGAGGGCATCCTGAAGGGCTTCACCGGCCACCTCGACCTCGGTCTGAACGTGGGCGGTCAGCCGGTGTCCTCCCAGCTCGGCAGCGCCATGGGCGCGACCCTGCAGCTGCTGCTCGGCGCCACGTTCATCGCCATCGTGTTCGGCGTCGGCATCGGCATCGTCACCGCGCTTCGGCAGTACACCGCCTTCGACTACGGCGTCACATTCGTGTCGTTCCTCTTCTTCTCGCTTCCGGTCGTCTGGCTGGCGGTGCTGCTCAAGCAGTACCTGGCCATCGACTTCAACAACTTCCTCGGAAGCGGCAACATCAAGATCGGCTGGCTGATCGGCATCGCCGCCGCGGTGGGTGTGTTCGCCGCGAGCCTGGTGGAGAGTCGTCGCCGCCGGGTGATCGTCTTCGCCTCCACCGCCGTAGCGGTCGCGGCGATCCTCGAGCTGCTGTCGGCTACCAACTGGTTCACCGACCCCAAGCTGACCATCGGGGGCGTCGCCATTCTGGGTCTCGGCGCCGCGGTCGGCATCACGGCGCTGTCGTCGGGGCTGGAGAACAAGCTGGCGCTGTACTCGTCGCTGACCACCGTCGGCGTCGGGGTCGCGCTGTACTACCCGCTCCAGTCGACCGTCTTCAACAACATGTCGCTGTGGCTCTTCCTGCTTCTCGGTGTCGTCTCCGTCGGTGTCGGCGCCCTCGTCGGCTGGCTCTGGGGTGGCCCGGACCGCGGCGTCTCCATGCGCACCGCCGGCATGGTCGGTCTGGCGACCGCGGCGTTCATCGCCTTCGACCGGTTCCTCCAGGACTGGCAGACCTACGCGACCAGCAGCTATACGAACGGTCGCCCGATCGCCACGATCGGCTCCTCGAGTCCGGACTTCCAGGGTGACTTCTGGTTCAACGGTCTCGACCACTTCACGCACCTGCTGCTGCCCACCGTGGGCCTGATGCTGGCCTCGCTGGCCAGCTACAGCCGCTACTCGCGGGCCAGCATGCTCGAGGTGATGAAGCAGGACTACATCCGCAACGCGAGTTCCAAGGGCCTGACCGAGCGCGCCGTGGTCATGCGGCACGCCTTCCGCAACGCGTTGATCCCGGTGGTCACCATCGTGACGCTGGACTTCGGCGCGCTGATCGGCGGCACGCTCGTCACCGAGAACGTCTTCAGCTTCCAGGGCATGGGCAATCTGTTCGAGACCGCCCTCAGCCAGACCGACGTCAACTCCGTGATGGGCTTCTTCCTGGTCACCGGCATCGCCGCGATCGCCTTCAACGTCATCGCCGACGTGATCTACTCCGCTCTCGACCCACGGATTCGGGTGACAGCATGAGCACCCCACTCGATTCTGCTCCGCTCCGCTCCGCACAATCGATCGGGGACCCCGCATGACTTTGCCACCAACCCCACCACTCGTTCCCGAGGAGACCCTCGGGCTCGAGCACGCCGAGAACGCCATCGAGCTCAAGGAGATCGAGGGGCTCAGCCAGGGACGCATCGTCTTGCGTCGCTTCGTCCGGCACAAGGGAGCGATGATCGCTCTCGCCATCCTGGTGTTCGTGGCGGTGCTCGCCTTCTCCGCCGAGGGCTTCAGCCCGTTCGGGATCCACATCCCCGGCTGGTGGAAGTACAACTACGCCGACCAGACTCCTTTGGTGAACGGCCTGCACCCGACGCTGCACCTGTGGCCCTTCCGGATCGGGGACCACCCGTTCGGGCAGGACGAGATCGGCCACGACATGTTCGCCGAGGTGATGCGAGGCGCGCAGCAGTCGATCAAGATCATCGTCGTCGTCGGCCTGGTGTCGACCTTCATCGGCTCCGTGATCGGCGCGGTCGCCGGCTACTACGGCGGCGTCGTCGACTCACTGCTCATGCGTCTGACCGACATGGTCATCATCGTGCCCCAGCTCGTGCTGGCCGCTGTGATCGGTCACTACGCCGGCGGTGGCGCGATGGCCTTGGCGCTCCTGCTCGGCCTCCTCTACTGGATGAGCCTGGCGCGCTTGGTGCGCGGCGAGGTGCTCGCCCTGCGGTCGCGCGAGTTCGTGGAGGCAGCCAAGGTCGCCGGTGCGTCGGACCTGCGGATCATGTTCAAGCACATCCTCCCCAACGCCGCGGGTGTGATCATCGTGTCGATGACACTGACCATGGCCTCGGCGATCCTGCTCGAGACCTCGCTCAGCTACCTCGGCCTGGGCGTGCAGGCACCCGACGTGTCGCTCGGTGCGTTGATGAACCTCTACGTGTCCGCGGCTGGAACCCGCCCGTGGCTGTTCTGGTGGACCGGCATCTTCATCGTGATCATCGCTCTGGCCGTGAACTTCATCGGTGACGGCCTCCGCGACGCGTACGACCCGCGTCAGCGTCGGCTGATGAACCGCAAGGCGAAGATCGCCCGGGCGGCCGGGCGGCCGCGGGCGTCGATGACCACCAGCGTGGACACCGAGTGAGCGCGCTACAGGTAACCGAGCGTGTCGGCGAGAACCACCAGCACCGCCACCACGATCAGCTGGCGGCGATGCCAGGTGGTGACCACACCGGTTCCCTCCACCACGCCGAGGTCGAGATGCCCCGCGTCACGCAGGGCCTCCCACTCCGTGCGGACGTAGTAGGCGGCCACGCCCGAGTCGGACTTGGGCAGATCGCCCAGGCCGAGACTCATGCCGGGCCCGTAGCTGGAGTCCGGCAGGGAGTGCAGATCCGGGTTGTGCGCGTTGATCATGCTGAACCGGCTCGGCGCCGGCGCCGACCAAGCGGTGTACTTGCCGTTCGGCGTGAACAGGGTGAGCGCGTACTTGGTGTCGATCCGTTGGATCGCCGGCCACGTGACGCGATGCGTGCGCACGATGTTGTGGACGCCCACGCCGCTCGGATCGACCGTGACCGACGGTGCCCAGAAGGTCATCCAGGCCGCATAGCCCACCAACAGCAGCGCGGGCGCGTAGCGCAGCGCATCGCCAAGACCCTGATCAGTCCCCAAGGTGACCAGGCTGACCAAACAGATCAGCCACACCGCGACGGTCAACGCAACGCCGAATCGGGAGCGGAGCGTGATCGGCTGCATCACTTGAGGTGTAGGGGACATCGCGCACATGGTCGCACACGACCACACGGGAGAGGACTCGAGCAGTGAGCACACCGGTACTGAAGATCAGCGACCTCGGCGTCGACTTCTGGGTCGACGGCACGTGGTACCCGGCCGCGAGCGAGATGAGCTACGAGGTCATGCCGGGCGAGGTCCTCGCCATCGTCGGCGAGTCCGGATCGGGCAAGAGCTCCAGCTCCATGGCGTTGCTGGGACTGCTGCCGAGCAATGGGCGCGTGAGCGGCACGATCGAGTTCGACGGGCGCGACATCTCCACGATCTCGCCGGCGGGACTGCGCAAGCTGCGCGGCAACGACATCGCGGTGATCTTCCAGGAGCCGATGACCGCGTTGAACCCGGTCTACACCATCGGCTTCCAGATCATCGAGATGCTGCGCACCCACAAGGGCCTCTCGCCGTCGGCCGCGCGCAAGCGCGCCATCGAGCTGCTCGACCTGGTCGACATGCCGACGCCGGAGCTGACCGTCGACAAGTACCCGCACCAGCTGTCGGGCGGCCAGCGTCAGCGCGCGATGATCGCCATGGCGGTGTCCTGTGATCCGAAGCTGCTGATCGCCGACGAGCCGACCACGGCCCTCGACGTCACCGTCCAAGCCGAGATCCTCGAATTGATGCGTGACCTGCGCGGCAAGTTCGACAGCGCCATCGTGCTGATCACCCACGATATGGGCGTGGTGGCGGACATGGCCGACAAGATCGTCGTGATGAAGGACGGCTACATCGTCGAGGCGGGCGATGTGGTCTCGACATTCTCGAACCCGCAGCACCCGTATACGCAGCAGTTGCTCGCCGCGGTTCCCCGTCTCAGTCTGGAGCCGGTCGAGGAGAGCGCCCCCACCGAGGTGAAGTCGAACGACGGCGCTGTTCTCAGCTTCGAGAATGTCGTCATCGAGTACCCGAAGCGCGGTCGGATCCCCGCGTTCCGAGCGGTCGACGGGGCTACCTTCGACATCCATCCGGGCGAGGTCGTGGGCCTGGTCGGGGAATCCGGCGCGGGCAAGACGACGTTGGGGCGCGCGGCGAGCGCGGGGCGGCCGGTGCTGTGGGGTGTGCTCATGTTGACGGGGGTGGACATGGTCGGCGCGCCGACGAGGACGCTGAAGGACATCCGCAAG
>JBQCJL010000442.1:0-13860 GCA_051952795.1 Marmoricola sp. | reverse complement strand
TCTCCGAGACGATCGCGAGCCGCAACGACCAGCTGCGCGACCTCTTCGCGCGGGCGCAGAGCGTGACCACCCTGCTGAACCAGCGCAAGGGTGACCTGATCGGGCTCATGAAGGACGGCGACAAGGTCTTCTCCGAGCTCATTCGTCGCCATGCCGCCATCCATGCGCTGCTGGTGAACGCCACCACGCTCGCGGTGCAGCTGCGCGGGGTGGCCACGGACAACCAGCGGCAGATCGGACCGGCGCTCTCGCAGCTGAACCAGGCGATCGCCTACCTCAACAAGCGCAAGGACCTCCTCGAGCAGACGATCAAGTACTACGGCCCCTATGCCTCGATCCTGATGAACGTGATCGGCACCGGTCCCTGGTTCGATGCGTACGTGCCGAACCTGCCGGGACTGGTCTCCGGTGAGTTCAAGCCGGGCGTGAGGAAGTACGCGAAATGAGCGCCTTGACCAAGACGACGAAGGGCCTGCGGTTGGGACCGCGGGCGTGGACGGTGCTGGCGGTGGTCGTCGTGGCGATCCTCGGCCTGCTCTACTTCAGCTCCGGCGACGGCAAGAAGACGGTGACCGTCTACTTCGACCAGGCGATCAGCATCTACCCGGCGACGGACGTCGACATCATGGGCGTGCCGGTGGGGTCGGTCGACTCGGTGACGCCCGAGGGCAGCCAGGTCAAGGTCACGATCTCCTACGACAGCAAGTACCAACTGCCCTCGAACGTGCGTGCCGCCGTGATCACGCCGACGCTGGTGGCCGACCGGTTCATCCAGCTCTCGCCGGCCTACTCCGGGGGTCCAGTGCTTCCCAGCGGCGCCGTGGTCCCCCTCTACTACGCGAACGGGCAACGCCGGAACGCGGTCCCGATCGAGCTCGACCAGATCTACTCCAGCCTCGCCGACCTCACCAAGACGCTGGGTCCGAACGGCGCCAATAAGAACGGCGCGTTGAGCGAGCTCCTGCACCAGAGTGCGCTGGCCCTGAAGGGCAACGGCCAGCTCGGCAACGCCACCATCGCCAATCTCAGCAAGGCGATGCAGGTTCTCGGTGACAACTCGAGCCAGATCTTCGGAACGGTGGACAATCTCGCGAGTCTGACGACCACGCTCCAGGCGAACGACAAGTTCGTCGGGCAGTTCATGACGCACCTGGCCACCGTCTCCTCCCAGCTGGCGGGGGAGAGCGGTGATCTGCAGCAGGCGCTGGCGGCGGTGGCGAACGCCGTCGGCACGGTCCAGGCCTTCGTCCACGACAACCGCGCGATGCTGAAGGCGGACATCAAGCAGCTCACCACCACGGTGGGCGTCCTGGCCAAGCAGAAGGACACTCTCGGCCAGGTGCTGCAGTACTCGGCGCTCGGACTCGGCAACCTCACCGACGCCTACGACAACAGCACCGGGACGATCGGCATCCGCGCACAGCTGGGCCCGATGGGCTCCGACCTCGGAAACGTCCTGTGCAACACGATCGCCGTCAGCAACCCGACGCTCGCGCAGCAGGCGTGTCCGCTGTTGAAGGCACTGCTCGGCGGGGGCACCAGCTTCGGCGCCGGGCTGCCCACCGGCGGCACCAATGCGAGCGCGAAGCCGCCGGCCAAGAACGGCATCCAAGCGCTGCTGTCCGGGTTGGGGGTGACCAAGTGAGGAAGCGTCGGGCCTGGGTGCGCGCGCTGATGGCCGCCGTCGCGGGATGTGTGGCCCTCGCGGGCTGCTCGTTCAACGGCGCCTACGACCTTCCCCTGCCCGGCAAGATCGTCAGTGCCTCGGACGGATACCGGGTCACTGCGGAGTTCGACGACGTGGTCTCTGTCGTGCCGCGGACGGTGGTCATGGCCAATGACGTCCCCGTCGGCCAGGTCGACAGCATCGGTCGCAGCAAGGACGGCTGGCACGCCGTCGTTGTGATGACGATCAAGAAGAGCATCCTGCTGCCCAAGACCGCCACCGCCGCCGTGCAGCAGACCAGCCTGCTGGGCGAGAAGTACATCGCGCTGACCGCTCCTCCGGGCTCCTCGGTCGCCAAGGACGGCCGCCTCAGCGACGGTGCCTTCCTGCCGTTGAACGCGACGACCCGCGACCCCGAGGTCGAGGACGTCCTCGGGGCGCTCTCGGCGCTGCTCTCCGGGGGCGGCGTCGCGCAGTTGCACACCATCAGCGCGGAGCTCAACAAGGCCTTCGACGGCCGTCAGGCCAGCGTCCGAGCGGCGTTGACCCAGCTGAACACCTTCGTGAACTCCCTCGACCACCAGAAGTCGGACATCATCGCGGCGATGGGCTCCATCAACACGCTCACGGCCACGCTGAACCGCGAGCGCTCCACGATCGGCGCGGCCCTCGACTCCTTCGGGCCGGCGCTGAAGGTGCTGAACGAGCAGCACCAGGGCCTGGTCAAGATGCTCACCTCGCTGGACCGTCTGGGCAAGGTCGGCACGACCGTGATCCAGCAGAGCCGGGCCAACGTGGTGACCTCGCTGAAGGCTCTCGGGCCGACGTTGAAGGGTCTCGCCGACGCGGGCAACTCGTTGGTTCCCGGCCTGATGCTGATGGCGAGCTTCCCCTTCCCGCCCGCCGCGGCCACCCTGGCCAAGGGCGACTACTCCAACGCGCTGTTCGCGATGAAGTTCGACCTCAACCAGCTGCTCATCGGGACTCTCAAGGGTGGCAACAACGGACTGCCCAATGTCGCCACG
This sequence comes from Marmoricola sp., assembly GCA_051952795.1. GTDB lineage: Bacteria > Actinomycetota > Actinomycetes > Propionibacteriales > Nocardioidaceae > Marmoricola. Next base: position 11,169 of record JBQCJL010000442.1, on the reverse strand, counting down.
CTCTGCAACGCCTATGGCGGTGCCGCTGCCTGCGGCCCGGTCATGTCGGCGCTGTGCTCGATCACCCACGTCAACGACTTCTGCGCGCCGATGCTCGGCACCTCGTCGGGCGGGGCGTCGACGCGGAAGTCCTCCGGCTCGAGCTCCGGCGGCTCGTCGCCGCTCACCGGGGGGACGTCCTCGCCCACCAACGTGCTCCAGCACCTGCTCGGAGGCCTGTTATGACCCGCGGCACCCGCACTCGACTGATCCTTTTTGCGATCCTGTCCGCGCTCGGCATCGTCTACGTCGGCGCGTCCTACCTCGGGGTCGTGGACATGGTGCTCGGCCGGGACAAGACCGTCTACGTCGACCTGCCGAACTCGGGTGGGACCTACGTCGGCAGTGAGGTCGACTACCGGGGCGTGAAGATCGGCAAGGTCTCCGACATGATCCTGACGCGTCAGGGGGTCCGGCTGAAGCTGACGTTGAAGTCGGACGCCAAGGTGCCGGAGGACTCCTCGCTCCTGGTCAGCAACCTCACGGCGATCGGCGAGCAGTACGTCAACTTCATGCCGCGCAACGATCACCCGCCCTATGCGGGCAACGGCTACGTGTTCACGGGCACGGCGGCCGACCTCCCGGAGTCCACCGACAGCCTGCTGCTCACGCTGAACAGCTTCGTGAACTCGGTGAACCCGCAGGACCTCACGACCGCCGTGGGTGAGCTCGGCGCGATGTTCAAGAACAACTCCGACGCCCTGGGCACGATCATCGACCAGGGGTCGACGTTCCTGAAGACCGCGCAGCAGCACCAGGGGAGCACGATCCAACTGCTCGACTCCGGCGAGAGCGTCCTCAACACGCAGATCGCTCACGAAGGCGATCTGCGCACCTTCACGTCGGGTCTCGCCACCCTGACGGCGGCGCTGAAGAACTCCGACTCCAGCATCCGCACCATCCTCAACACCGGAGCACTCCGGGAGGCGGATGGCCTGGTGAACGACCTGCGCGCCACCCTGCCCGGCTTCCTCACCAACCTGGTGCCGGTGACCCAGGTGGTGCACGACCGCCGCAACGCGCTCGAGCAGACGTTGATCGTCTTCCCGCCCGTCGTGTCGTCAGGGTTCACCGGAACGCCCGGAGATGGCTATGGTCATCTCAACATGCAGTTCGACTATCAGATGGCCCCCTGCAGCGGTAAGGGCTACCTCCCTGCCAACCAGTGGCCGAGCTCCCAGGATCTCCGTGACCTGCCGCTGTACCCCGCGCGTTGTGACGACCCGCGGGCACAGCCCAGCTATCACGGCGCCGACGGCATCCTCCAGCGCGGCTCCAACATGGTGCCGCCCGTGGGCAGCAGCGGTGCCGCCTATCGCGCGGGCACCGGCAGTGGCCCCGCCGGCGGCGCCGCGACGACATCGACCAGCCCCAGCTTCGCCGATCCGCAGTCGGTGATGGGCACGTCGGCGTGGGTGTGGATGCTCGTCGGTCCGGTGAGCGCCCCGTGAGGTGTCCATGAGGGGGATGCGCTGGGCGACCGCGCTCTTGGGCGCGGTCGTGGCGCTTCTGCTCGTCTATCTGGTGGTGCTCATCCCGACCGGGACCAGCTTGATCCCCGGCACCACGACGGGGGACAGCCGCGAGGCGAACGTGACGGCACTGCGCAGTGCGGCCAACCAGCAGCTGACCGCGTTCCTCAACCAGAACTATCGCAATGCCCGCGCCTCCATGAACCAGTTGATCAGCGGATCGACCGGCTCCTTCCATGACAAGCTGGTGGGCTCCTCGGTCACGCAGATCAATGCCACCGGACAGTTGAAGACCAAGGCCGTGGGCGTGGTGCAGAAGCTGTCGGTGACCCGGTTGGGCCCCGCCACCGCGACCCTGCTCGCCGTCGTCACGCAGACCGTGCGCAATACGCAGACCACCAAGGTCAAGAAGACCCGCACCTGCGCGGCCGGCTCGGTCTGCAGTCGCTACTACCTGGTCTTGAGCTACCAGCGCGTCGGCGGTCAATGGAAGATGTCGAACCTGGAATATCTACCGCTATGAGCGACGAGGGCCTGAGCCAGGAGCCGGCTCCGGATGACATGGATCCCGCCCCGTCGCGGGTGGGTGGACTGCCGCTGCCGGCCATTCTCACGATCCTGGTGGTCGTGGGAGCGCTCGCTCTCACGGCGATCGTCTTCGTGGCGCGGGACCGGCTGAGGACCACCGTCGCATCCGATGGCCAGGACACCGCCGGGTCGAGCCTCGGGCTGACCCCTCACGGCTTCGTCCACCCGAGCAGCGCGACCACCACCGCGGAACCGGTCGCGGAGATCGCCGCGACGCTGATGACCCGCGCGTTCTCGTTCACCCCGTCCGGGTTCGACGCCGAGGTCGCCGCGGCGAAGAAGTCGATGAACGCCTCCATGCAACAGCGCTATTCGCTCCAGCTCCAGCAGCAGAACACACGCGCCCTGGTGACCGGTGGGATGTCCGTCACGACGTCCGTCGTCCACTACAAGGGCGACCCCAAGGCCTATGCCTACCTCGGGGTGGTGTCGCTGACGCAGACGAGCGGCGAGTTCCTGATGCTCTTCCAGCGGTCGACCACCATCCGCGGCTCCAAGCAGGCGCAGGTGTCGCCCTTCATGCTCGACGTCACGGTCGTCAAGATCGGGAGCACCTGGGTCCTCTCGGACGTGCAGGGCATCTGATAGGTTTGTAGAACACGTTCTAGTTTTGAGGATGGCGGGCGTGATCGAAGCTGATCTGGTGATCGTCGGGGCGGGTCCCGCGGGTCTGTTCGGCGCTTACTACGCGGGTTTCCGTGGTCTCTCGGTCGCTGTGGTCGACTCGCTGCCCGAGCTCGGCGGCCAGGTGACCGCCCTGTATCCGGAGAAGGCCATCTTCGACGTGGCCGGCTTCCCGGTGGTGACCGGGCGGCAGCTGGTCAACCAGCTGGTCGAGCAGGCGGAGAGCGCCAAGCCCACCTATGTCCTCGGGCACAGCGCCGTGGGCTTGCAGACCGGCGAGGACGGCGTCGTGCTGACGCTCGACGACGATTCGGAGATCCGCGCCAAGGTCGCGATCCTGACCGCGGGCATCGGCACCTTCACGCCGCGCGCACTTCCGGCGGGCGACGGATGGGAGGGTCGCGGGCTGGTGTTCTTCGTGCCCAGCTTCGAGGAGTTCCGCGACAAGCACGTGGTCATCGTCGGCGGCGGCGACAGCGCCTTCGACTGGGCCAGCGCGCTCACCGACATCGCCGCGTCGATCACCCTGGTCCACCGACGTGACGCCTTCCGCGCGCACGCTGCGACGGTCGAGGCCGTCAAGGCGGGCCCGACCCGCATCATCACCAACGCTCAGGTGGCCGAGATCCGCGGCGACGACTGGATCCGGGAGCTCGACGTCACCACCCCCGAAGGAACCGAGACGCTGCCCGCCGATGCGGTGATCGCGGCCCTCGGATTCATCGCCGACCTCAGTGCCCTCAAGGCATGGGGTCTGGAGTTCAACAAGCGCAACATCGCCGTCGACAGCGCGATGCGCACCAACCTGCCGCGGGTCTTCGCCGCCGGCGACCTGGTCGAGTACGAGGGCAAGGTGCGACTCATCGCCGTCGGGTTCGGTGAGGTGGCCACGGCCGTCAACAACGCGGCGGTCGTGATCGATCCCAGTGCCCACGTCTTCCCGGGCCACTCGAGCGGAGAGTCCTCATGAGCAACCAGCGCGGTGCCGTCGCCCTCACCGAGGACGAGGTCCAGACCCTTCTCGCCGAGGAGATCAAGGTCCAGGTCGCCACGATCGGCGCGGACGGTGTGCCCCACCTGAGCACGCTGTTCTACGCCGTCATCGACGGGAAGATCTCATTCTGGACCTACGGCAAGTCGCAGAAGATCGTGAACATCCGCCGCGACGATCGGGTCAGCGTGCTCGTCGAGGGCGGAACCGCCTATGAGGAGCTCCGCGGCGTCAGCATCACCGGCCGTGCGCGCCTGGTCGAGGAGTACGACCAGATCAAGGCGCTCGGCACCGAGGTCGTCCATCGGATGGCCGGGGGAGTCGACCTCGGCGAGCTGGGTGAGGCGATCGTCTCCAAGCAAGCCACCAAGCGCGTGGGCGTGGTCATCGAACCGGATCACGTCGCCAGCTGGGACCACCGCAAGATGCAGGCCCTTCCGGGTCAGTGAGAGAGGGAAACGTCATGGCCAAGGTAGTAGTGGACTTCGACCTCTGCGAGTCGAACGCGATGTGCGAGGCGCTCGCGCCGGACGTGTTCCGGATCGACGACGACGACTTCCTGCAGGTCGACGACCCGACGGTCACCGACGAGAACCGTGACCGGGTCGAGCAGGCCGTCGCCGCCTGCCCGAAGTCGGCGCTGAAGATCGTCGAAGACTGAGTCGGCGGAGCTTTGAACGCATATCTGGACGGCAAGGTCGCGATCGTCACCGGCTCGGGAGCCGGTCTCGGTCGCGCGGAGGCGTTCGCGTTGGGCCGGCAGGGCGCGAGGATCGTGCTGAACGACCTGCCAGGAGCCGCGGACGCGACGGCTGAGGAGCTCCGGGCCGAGGGCATCGAGGTGCGCATCGCGCCCGGTGACGTCAGCGAGCGGACCACCGCCGACTTGATGATGGCCGAGGCCGTGAAGGGCTTCGGCGGTCTGGACATCGTGGTCAACAACGCCGGCATCACCCGCGACAAGATGCTGTTCAACATGACCGACGAGGAGTTCGACCTCGTCATCGCGATCCACTTGCGCGGCCACTTCCTGTTGAGTCGCAATGCCGCGGAGTACTGGCGTGGGAAGGCGAAGGAGACGGGTGAGCCGGTCGACGCCGCCGTCATCAACACCGCGTCCGAGGCTTTTCTCGCGGGGCCCCCGGGACAGGCCAACTACGCGGCCGCCAAGGCGGGCATCGCGGCACTCACCGTGTCCACGGCCCGAGCGATGGGTCGCTCGGGCGTGCGGGCGAATGCGATCTGCCCGCGAGCGCGGACCGCGATGACCGCGGACGTGTTCGGAGAGGATCAGTCGGGTCAGGCCGTCGATCCGTACAGTCCCGAGCACGTCGCGCCACTCGTCGCCTACCTGGCGTCTCCCGCGGCCGCGCGCATCACCGGCCAGATCTTCGTGGTCTACGGCGGCATGATCGCGCTCGTCGCCGCCCCGACCGTCGAGCGCCGCTTCGACCTCGGCGCTGACGCTGATCTCTGGGATCAGGATCTCCTCGAGGCCGACCTCGGTTCCTACTTCGCCGACCGCGACCCCGCGATCGGCTTCTCGGCCGACTCGATCATGGCCCTCAAGGCCAACCGCTAGACCAGACAGAAGGAATCACCATGGCTCGACTGCAGGGCAAGGTCGCGATCGTCACCGGTGGCGCGCAGGGACAGGGCGCCGAGATCGTGCGGCAGTTCGTGGCCGAGGGCGCGAAGGTCGTCATCGCGGACGTTGCCGAGGATCACGGCAAGACCCTTGCCGATGAGCTCGGCGATGCGGCGGTCTTCATGCGCCTCGACGTGGCCGACGCGGACGACTGGGCGAGGGTCGTCGAGGCCACCAACCGCACCTTCGGTCCGGTCAACGTTCTGGCGAACAACGCCGGCATCCTGCGCTTCGGCGAGGTCGAGACCATGCCGGCCGACGAGTTCGACCTGCTGTTCAGTGTGAACGCCAAGGGCTGCTTCCTCGGGATGCAGGCTGTCGCCCGGACCATGCGCAAGAACGGCGGCGGCGCGCTCATCACCGCGTCCTCGATCGAGGGTCGGGCCGGCATGCCGTCCTGTACCGCCTACGCGGGCACCAAGTTCGCGATCCGCGGCATGACCAAGGCCGCCGCCCTCGAGCTCGGCCCTAAGGGCATCCGGGTCAACTCCGTGCACCCGGGCATGATCGACACGCCGATGACGCGCGCCCACGGCGACGACTCGATCATGGAGTACGGGGGGTCCAAGGTCGCGCTGCGTCGTGTCGGTCACCCCACCGACATCGCGCCCCTCTACGTGTTCCTGGCCAGCGACGAGTCTGCCTACATCACCGGCGCGGAAATAGCGGTAGACGGCGGCGCCACGGCAACGCATGCCTTTGGTGGCTGACCTCGCACACTGACGGAGCGTTAGCGGCGTTTCTCGTCGGTCGGCGTGCCTTCAAGCACGCTCTCCCTCCTCGACCTTGCTACCGCACTCGTCAGCGCACTCGGGGGTGGTTGCCGCTGGGGGTTGCGGTCGCGAAACCGCGGGCGGACGATGGGGGAAGTCCTAGGCGGTAGGAGGCAGCGATGACAGGAAGTGTGATCGTTCTCGAGCGGACGATCGACGCCAGCATGGACGAGGTGTGGCGCGTCCTCAGCGACGAGGCGCACCAGGCGCAGATGCTCGAAGGCGTCGCCGACGTCGAGGTGGTCGCGGCGACAGAGCCCGAGCACATGGTGATCACCGGCACGATGCACCACGACCCGGTCAGGATCTCGTTCGCACTCACGCCCCAGCGCTCCGCCACCGATCGCACGCGGCTCGCCATGACGATGCGCGCCGACATCAAGCACCGGTCGCTGCTCGGTCAGGCGATGTGGCACACGCTCGGCATGTGGGAGCACGGTCACGAGCGGCGCACGCTGATGCGTGACCTCGACGAGATCGCGAAGGCGGCCGAGTCGAGCTCGACGCCGGCGGCCTGAGCCCAGTCGCTGAGCCTCCGCCCGGCAGCCTCAGTCGCGCAGCACCAGGCGGACCGCGGTCTCGATGTGCTCGGCGACCTCGGCCGCAGCGGCGCGTCCGGTGACCCAGTCGACGAGTGACGCCAGCCAGACGTCACTGATGACGCGGGCGATCGCAGCCTGCTCATGGGTGGGCTCGACGCCGGCGACGTAGTCGTCGCCGAGCATGGCGCGGGTGAGCATGGTGGTCATGTGCGTGCCGACGACGTGGATCTCGTCGGCCACCGACTTGTCGGCGAAGATGAACGCGCGGGTGAGCGCCTCGGTGAGATGGGCGTCGCCCTGCATGCCTCGCGAGGCGCGCTTGAGGATGGTGATGACGCGCTCGGCGGCGGTGTCGCCGGGGATGCTGCGTGCCGTGAGTGCGGGCACCATCGCCTCGAAGCGCATCGCCAGCGCGGAGACCAGCAGGTGGATCTTCGAGGGGAAGTAGCGGTAGAGCGTGCCCAAGGCGACGTCCGCCTTCTGCGCGACCGCGCGCATCTGCACCGCGTCGAAGCCGCCCTCCGAGGCGATCGCGACGGTCGCATCGAGAATCCGGCTCCGGCGGTCGCGCTGGGCGGCCGAGCCGAGCTCGTCGGCGGCGAGTGCATTGGTGCTGGTCACGCGGTTTAGGCTAACAGTTTGAATCGCTAGAATAGAAACACGTTCCACTTGGATTCGACCGTTCTCGGCGCGGTCCGTGGGCGTCGCTCCTGTTTCTAGGCACCTTTTGATCCCGTCAGGGGGCACGTTTGCGTATCGCGCTCTTGTCGTACCGAAGCAAGCCGCATTGCGGCGGCCAAGGCGTCTATGTACGACACCTCAGCCGTGAGCTCGTCGCGCTGGGACACGAGGTCGAGGTCTTCTCGGGTCAGCCCTACCCGGAGCTGGACGAGGGGGTCCGCCTCACCAAGGTTCCCAGCCTGGACCTCTACCGCGAGCCCGATCCCTTCCGGATGGTGTGGCCGTGGCAGATGCGCGACTGGGTGGACGTCCAGGAGTTCGCGATCATGTGCACGGCCGGGTTCCCCGAGCCGCGGACCTTCGGCAAGCGGGTCCTGAAGCTGCTGGCCAAGCGCGCGGACGACTTCGATGTCGTGCACGACAACCAGGTGCTGTCCTACGGGATCGCGAAGATCGAGGAGGAGGTCGGTCTTCCGGTGGTGACGACGCTGCACCACCCGATCACCTTCGACCGCCGGATCGATCTCGCCGCGGCGCCGCTGCGCAAGAAGCTGTCCGTGACCCGCTGGTACGGCTTCCTGAAGATGCAGGGCGAGGTGGTCCGCAAGGCACGGTGGATCGTGCTGCCGTCCACCTCCTCCGCACGCGACGCGGTGACCGACTTCGGCGCGAACCCGGACCGCATGGAGGTCGTGCCGCTCGGTGTCGAGGACTGCTTCGTCCCCCCGAGCAAGCCGCGGGTGCCGGGCCGTCTGCTGGCGATGGCGAGTGCCGACGCGCCGGTCAAGGGCATCGCGACCCTGCTGGAGGCGTTCGCCAAGCTCTTGACCGAGCGTGACGTCGAGCTGGTGCTCGTCACCAAGCCGACGGCCGGCGGCCGCACCGAGAGACTCATCGAGGATCTCGGCATCGCGGACAAGGTCACCTTCGTGCACGGCGTCAGTGACCAGGAGCTCGTGGAGATCATGGGCTCGGCGGAGGTCGCCTGCGTGCCCTCCCTGTACGAGGGCGTCTCGCTGCCGACCGCCGAGCTGATGGCGTGCGCCACCCCGTTGGTGGTGAGCCGCGCGGGCTCGATCCCAGAGGTCACCGGCGCCGACGGCGAGTGCGCCGACTTCGTCGAGCCGGGCGATGTCGGTCAGCTGACCGCCGCCATCGCCGCCCTGCTCGACGATCCCGAGCGCCGCGCCCGGATGGGCGAAGCCGGCCGCCGGCGAGCATTGGAGCGCTTCAGCTGGCGTGCGGTCGCCCAGAAGACCGCGGCCGCCTACGAGCGCGTCATCACCGAATTCGCTGACGAGCAGCGAGCGAAGGAGCCCCGCCATGCTGACCGTTGACTTCGACCGGCTCGGACTCAAGCCCGGCGACCGCGTCATCGACATGGGCTGCGGCGCCGGCCGCCACGCGTTCGAGATGTACCGCCGCGGTGCTGACGTGGTCGCGTTCGACCAGGATGCCGACGAGCTGGCGAATGTGTTGGAGCTGTTCGGCGCGATGAAGGAGGCCGGTGAGGTTCCCGAGGGTGCCGAGGCCGACATCAAGGAGGGGGACGCGCTCGCGCTGCCCTTCGCCGACGGCGAGTTCGACCGGGTCGTCTGTTCGGAGGTTCTCGAGCACATCTGGGATGACGTCGCCGCTATCAAGGAGCTCATCCGCGTGCTGCGTCCCGGCGGGACGATGGCGATCACCGTGCCCCGCTGGCTGCCCGAGGTGATCAACTGGCGCCTGTCGCCGGAGTACCACAACGCCGAGGGTGGTCACATCCGGATCTACACCGATCACGAGCTGATCGACAAGGTCACCAAGGGCGGCCGCCCCAACGACGGCACCCCGGGCGACGCGATGATCTACGAGGGCAAGGACCACGCGCACGGTCTGCACGCCCCGTACTGGTGGATCAAGAGCGCCGTGGGCGTCGAGAACAACGACCACCCGCTCGTGAAGGCGTATCACCAGGTCCTGGTCTGGGACATCATGAAGACGCCACGCCTCTCGACCGCGACGCGCCTGCTCGAGAGGGCACTCAACCCGGTCATCGGCAAGAGCATGGTGCTCTACTTCCGCAAGCCTGAGTGATGGCAGGACACGTCGTACCGGCGGTGGACGGCATCCTCACCGCTGAGCAGGTTCGCGCGACCGCGCGGTCCATCGTCGCGATGCAGGAGCCCACCGGAGCGATCCCGTGGACCGTCGGCGAGCATGCCGACATCTGGAACCACACGGAAGCCGCCATGGCCATGCTGGTCGGCGGTGAGCGTGAGGCGGCGGAGCGCGCGTATCGCTGGGCTCTGACGATGCAGCGCTCCGACGGCTCCTTCCCGACCAAGATCGTCGCCGGTGAGGTCGAGGATCCGGCAGGCGAGACCAACATGTCCGCGTACCTGGCCGTCGGTGTCTGGCACCACTGGCTCATCTGTCGCGACCTGGACTTCGTGCGCGAGTGCTGGCCGGCGGTGCGCGGCGCGCTCGACTTCGTCGTCGCCCAGCAGCTGCCCTTCGGAGGCATCAACTGGTCGCAGTACTGGACGGACGGGCGTCCCGGAGAACGCCGCAACGAGGCGCTGCTCACCGGCTCCTCGAGCATGTACCAGTCGCTGCGGGCCGGCGTGGCGATCGCGGAGCTGATGGACGAGCCGCAGCTCGAGTGGGAGCTCGCCGGAGGTCGCCTCGGCCACGCACTGCGCAGCCATCAGGACGAGTTCCTGGACAAGGCGACGTTCTCGATGGACTGGTACTACCCGATCCTCGGCGGCGCCCTCCGAGGTCCGGCGGCCCTCGAGCGGATCGACGCCGACTGGGACCGGTTCGTGGTACCCGGCCTGGGCATCCGGTGCGTCGACACCAACGATTGGGTGACCGGCGCTGAGACCTGCGAGCTGGTGATGGCGCTGAGCGCCCTGGGCGATCACGACCGCGCCCGCCGGCTGTTCGCCGAGATGCAGCACCTCCGCGAGGAGGACGGGCGCTACTGGACCGGATGGGTCTTCGGGGACGACGTGAACTGGCCGCACGAGCACACGACCTATACCGCGGCCGCGGTGGTCCTGGCGGCCGACGAGCTCTCCTGGACGACGCCCGGCGCGGGCATCATGCGGGGCGACACGCTGGCGCCGCACTTCGCCGAGATCGCCCTGGAGTGCGGCTGCGAGGACTCAGCCGACCGGCTCGCCGGCCACGCCTGAGGTACGTACCAGGGCTCGCATCGAGCCCACCGTGCTCGCGGGCGTGAAGGCGCCGCTCGCGACCGCCCGCTGCCAGACGTGGAACGGGGCCTGGCCACCGTCCTCGGGTCGTTCGAAGACATCGTGGATAACCAGGGTGCCGCCGGGCTGCACCCAATGCGCGAAACCTGCATAGTCGTTCTGCGCGTGCTCCTCGGCGTGGCCTCCGTCGATGAAGAGCAGCGCGACCGGCGTGCGCCAATACCGCGCGACGGTGGTCGAGCGGCCGACCACGGCGACCACCTCGTCCTCCAGACCCGCCCGCGCGATGGTCTTGCGGAAGGTCGGCAGGGTGTCCATGAGGCCGAACTCGGGGTCGACCACGCTCGCGTCGTGGTGTTCCCATCCGGCCTGGTTCTCCTCCGAGCCGCGGTGGTGATCGACGGTGAAGAACGTCGACTCCGTCGCGCGCGCGGCAGCGCCGAGGTAGATCGCCGACTTTCCGCAGTAGGTCCCCACCTCCAGCCCAGGCCCTGCCGCCAGCGCCGCCACACCCACCTCGTAGAGGAAATCGCCCACGTACACGGCCATGAATCCCAACGCGGCGAGAGCCCCAGAACGCAGGCCTTCTGGCATAGGGCGGGGCATAT
>JBQCJL010000441.1:0-2101 GCA_051952795.1 Marmoricola sp. | reverse complement strand
GACCGACCCGCTGCACCTGACCGACGAGAGGCGGCTGGACGTGCCGGCGACGATCGTGATCACCACCATGTCGGCTGAGGACCTGAACGAGCTCATCGACCGCGGCGTCGGCTGGCTGGGCGACACGCCTCGATTGTCGTCGCTGCACATCGCGGGTCTTCCCACCGGCCACTGGCCGCAGTTCACGAAGCCGCAGGAGCTGAGTGAACTGATCGTGGACGCCTTGGCCGAGTGAGGTCAGCGGCGGTCCCGGGCCGCACGCGTCACGCCGACCGGGTGGCGCGGGCGGTGTCCGGGAACGCCGCGAGCGCTTCACGGCCCTGATCGGTGACCCGGATGCTCCGCGGCACCCGTCCGCGCTCGATCCACCCGGCTTCGAAGAACCTGGCAGCCACCGCGGTGCCCAACGGGCCGGAGAGGTGGTGCGCCTGCTCCGTCCAGTCCACGCAGTACCGCAGCGGGGTGGTGGTGCCGAGCACGGCATCCGGGACGCCCCAGTCCGCCAGGACCGACGCACCGCCGTCGGTGAGGCGATAGCGGTCGCTGCGCCCGGGCGACGAGAGCCGGTCGGTCGGATCGTCGGGGTGATGCCGCGCGTCACCTCCCACGACGCATCCGTTGTCGATGAGGCGGCGGAACAGGTCGACGCCGAATCGTCCGGCGAGGTGGTGGTAGCAGGTGCGGGCCGTGCGCAGTGCCTCCGTGCGGGTGTGCTCGCGCAGCGAGGTGATGGGCGTCTTGGGTGCGACGCGTGCGAGCGCTTCGAGAACGCCCTCGACGTCGCCGTTCGCGAGCCGGTAGTAGCGGTGCCGGCCCTGCGGAACCACGACGACGAGCCCGAGGTCGAGCAGCAGCGCCAGATGCGCGCTCACCGTCGATGCCGCGACTCCCGCTTCCTCCGCCAGCCGTCCGGCGGGCAACGCCCTCCCGTCCGCGAGCGCCATGAGCACCCGCGCTCTGCGAGGGTCGGCGAAGGCGGATGCCGCCCTCGCGAGATCCGGTGTGCCTGACATAGTCGCCAGGCTACGTCGCAATCGTTTCGGCGCATCCCGAAACGTTCCTCGACCACGATGGAAGACCGTGAGGCGCGAACGAACCGGCACATTTCTGACCGCCGGGCCGACCTTGACCGCGGCCCTGTGCGGCGGCTACTTCCTCGTGCTGCTCGACGTCACGGTCGTCAACGTGGCGCTGCCGAGCATCGGTGCCGGGTTCGGTGTGCACTCGCCGGGCCTCGTCTGGGTGGTGGATGCCTACACCGTGCCGCTCGCCGCGCTTCTGCTGGCGGCTGGGGCGATCGGGGACCGGCTCGGCCATCGCAGAATCGTGATCGCCGGGTTCCTCGGCTTCGGTCTCGCCTCCGTGGTGTGCGCGATCGCTCCGGCGTGGCCGGTGCTCGTGGCGGGACGCGCACTGCAGGGCGTGTGTGCCGCCCTCGTGCTGCCCGGCACCCTCGCCCTGCTGGTCGACCGGGCGGGTGACGGTGCGGCGCGCTCCCGTGTGGTCGGCGTGTGGGCGGCCATCGGGGGCGCCGCACTGCCCGCGGGGCCGCTCGTCGGCGGCCTTCTCGTCGCCTCGGCGGGCTGGCGCGCGGTGTTCTGGCTGAACGTGCCGGTTGTGGTCGCCGCGCTGGTTCCGGTGGTCGCCTCCCGCAGCGCGGAGAAGCCTCGAGTGCGACGGAACGGACGCGTCGATTGGTTCGGCGCCGTCACGCTCACCGTCATGCTCGCGGCGCTGGTCACCGCGGTCGTGCAGCTGGAGGAACCGGTGCTCGCCGGCGCCGCAATCGCACTCGTCGTCGTCGCCGCGTTGGCGCTGTGGTGGGTCGAGCGGAGGGCGAGGCATCCCTTGCTGCGGGTGCCGAAGTCAGCGCGTCGCCCGCTTCTCGCGGCCTGCGGCGTCGCGGGCCTGATGAACTTCAGCGTGCTCGGAGCCTTGTTCGTGCTCACGCAGACCCGGCATGACGTGCGCCACCTCTCCCCGTTGGCGGCAGGGCTGCTCCTCCTGCCCGGGATGCTGCCCCTTCCCGTGCTCGGCGCACCGGCAGGGCGAATGGTGGCCCGGATCGGGCGCTGGCGCACCGCGGCGGTCGGCCTTGTCA
>JBQCJL010000440.1:0-5689 GCA_051952795.1 Marmoricola sp. | reverse complement strand
AGCAGCCCGAGCGCGAACGACCACAGGCCCTCGCGCGCCTTGGCGATGAACCGCGCGGTCACGACGGCGGCGACCAACGCGATCACGGTGATGACCGGTGTCAGGGACGTACCCGCACCGAAGGCAGCGCCCGCGTTGCGCACGTAGGTGAACTTGACCAGTGAGCCGATGACGTCGATGGGTGCGTGGCCGTCGAGGTCCTTCATCACCAGGTACTTGGAGAGGAGGTCGGTACCCAGAGCCACCAGCGTGACGCCATAGGCGACCCCGAGAGAGCGCTTACCCTTCATCGGGTCGAGTGAGATAGCGATGCTCAGCGACGCTCTTCCCGCTGCTTGCAGGTCATGCACAGGGTCGCGCGCGGGAAGGCCATCAGCCGGTTCTTGCCGATCGGGTTGCCGCAGTTCTCGCAGACGCCGTAGCTCTTGTTCGCGATGCGCTCGAGCGCGTGCTCGGTCTGCGCCAGCATGTCGCGAGCGTTGTTGGCGATCGTCATCTCCTGGTCGCGCTCGAACGATGCCGAGCCCACGTCCGCCTGGTCGTTGCCCGCACCCTCACCGCTGGCGCGCATGAGGCCGTCGAGGTCGGACTCGACCACGCGCAGCTCCTCCTTGAGGCGGACGACATCCTGCTTCAGCTGGTCGCGGACCCCGGCGAGCTCGGCCGCGGTCCACGGCTCCTCCTGCTCCAGGACGACCAGCTTGCCCGCGTTGCGGGTCGCAGCCGCCTTGGCGGGCGCCTTGGACGCTGCCACGGCCTTCTTGGCGATCGCCTTGGCCGGCGCCGCAGCGGGAACCTTGGCGGCGGCCGCCTTGGTCGCCGCCGTGGTCTTCTTCGCGGCCGTGGTGGTCTTCTTCGCCACCGTCGCGGTCCGCTTCGCAGCGGCGGTGGTCTTCTTGGCCGCCGGAGCGGCCTTCTTCGCCGCGGCGGCGGTCTTCTTGGCTGCCGCCGGAGTCTTCTTGGCGACCGCGGCGGTCTTCTTCGCGGCTGCCGGAGTCTTCTTGGCGACCGCGGTGGTCTTCTTGGCCGCCGTGGTGGTCTTCTTGGCGGCCGTCGTGGTCTTCTGGGTGGTCTTCTTCGCGACCGCGGCGGTCTTCTTCGCGGCCGGCGCCGCCTTCTTCGCTGCTGTGCTCGCGCTCTTCTTCGCTGCGGGAGCGGCCTTCTTGGCCACCGTCTTCGCAGCCTTCTTGGCGGGTGCCGCCGGCGCGGAGGCCGCAGCCGATCGGCTGGCGACCTTCTTGGCCGCACCGGTGGCGCGGCTGAGCAGCGAACGGCGTGGGGATGAAGCCATGGTGGGTGAGCCCCCATCTGGTGGGTGTGCAACTGTCGTTGCCGGGATGCTGGCGCGAGGATACGAGCATCGCAGAGGCACTTCAAGCCCCTGTGCAGGCACGCCGAGTGGCGGATCGATCGGCGTGGCAGAATGGACGCGCCGCAAGACAGTGATGGGGCCATCACCCCGGAGTTGTGGGAAGAAAGGTGCCGACGAGGCGTCGGGACTGACTAGAACCAACCGCGGCGAGCCACGAGCGGGCCGGGTTCACCGGCCAAGGAGGGTGGCACCGCGGGAGCCTCGGCTCTCGTCCCTCTGGTTTGGACACTGCGAACTAAGGACCACCCGTGACCCACCGCCCCGGCGACCGCGCCTACAACGCCGTGCCGCCCCAGGTCGACCTGCCGGCTCTCGAGCGCGAGATCCTCGAGCTCTGGCGCACCCGGCGCACCTTCGAGCGATCCGTCGAACAGACCGCCGACGGCGCTCCGTGGACCTTCTACGAGGGCCCTCCGACCGCCAACGGCATGCCAGGCACCCACCACGTCGAGGCCCGGGTGTTCAAGGACGTGTTCCCCCGCTTCCACACGATGCGCGGCCGGCACGTCACCCGCAAGGCCGGGTGGGACTGTCACGGGCTTCCCGTGGAGCTCGCGGTCGAGAAGGAGCTGGGCTTCTCGGGCAAGCCCGACATCGAGGCCTACGGGATCGCCGCCTTCAACGAGAAGTGCCGGGAGTCGGTCCAGCGTCACACCGACGCCTTCGAGACGATGACCGAGCGGATGGGCTACTGGGTCGACATGGGCGACCCCTACCGCACCATGGACCCGAGCTACGTGCAGTCGGTCTGGTGGGCGCTCAAGCAGATCCACTCGGCAGGCCGGCTGGTCGAGGACTACCGGGTGGCTCCCTACTGCCCCCGCTGCGGCACCGGCCTCTCCGATCATGAGCTGGCACAGGGCTACGAGACCGTCGTCGACCCGTCCGTCTACGTGAGGTTCCCGCTGACCTCCGGCCCGCTGGCCGGTCAGGCGTCCTTGCTGATCTGGACCACCACGCCCTGGACCCTGGTCTCGAATGCGCTCGTCGCGGCGAGTGCCGAGCTCACCTACGTCGCGATGACCGATGGCGACGAGACGCTCGTGGTCGCGGAGGTCCTGGCGGAGAAGGCGCTCGGCGAAGGCTGGACGCCCACCGGCGACCGGTTCTCCGGAACCGAGCTCGAGGGCTGGACCTACGAGCGCCCCTTCGACTGGCTCGAGTGGCCGGATGCTCGCAACGGCACCCACTTCGTGGTGACGGAGGAGTACGTCACCGCCGAGGACGGCACCGGCCTGGTGCACCAGGCGCCCGCGTTCGGCGAGGACGACTTCCTCTCCGGTCGGCGTCACGGCGTCGGCATGGTGAACCCGATCGATACGACCGGACACTTCGATGCCTCGCTCCCGTTGGTGGGAGGCGCGTTCTTCCGCGACGCCAACGCCGCCCTGATCGAGGACCTGACCGCGCGCGGTCTGCTCTTCCGCAACCTCGCCTACGAGCACAGCTACCCGCACTGCTGGCGCTGCCACACCGCGCTGCTCTACTACGCGCAGCCGTCCTGGTACATCCGGACGACCGCGATCAAGGACGAGCTGATCGCGCAGAACGAGAAGACCAACTGGTTCCCCGACACCATCAAGAACGGCCGCTACGGCGACTGGCTCACCAACAACATCGACTGGGCGCTCTCGCGCAGTCGCTACTGGGGAACGCCGTTGCCGATCTGGCGCTGCGCCGAGGGTCACCAGACCTGCGTGGAGTCGTTGGCCGAGTTGAGCGAGCTGACCGGAGCGGACCAGTCCGCACTCGATCCACATCGCCCGTTCGTGGACGACGTGACGTTCGACTGCCCGATCTGTGGCGGGACGGCTACCCGGGTACCCGAGGTCATCGACGCGTGGTTCGACTCCGGCTCGATGCCGTTCGCGCAGTGGGGATACCCGCACGCGCCGGGGTCGGTGGAGATCTTCGAGAAGGGCTATCCCGCCGACTTCATCTGCGAGGCGATCGACCAGACCCGTGGGTGGTTCTACACCCTGATGGCGGTGGGGACGCTCGTCTTCGACGAGTCGTCGTACAAGAACGTGCTCTGCCTGGGCCACATCCTGGCCGAGGACGGCCGCAAGATGAGCAAGCACCTGGGCAACATCCTGGAGCCGATCTCGCTCATGGACGAGCATGGCGCCGACGCCGTCCGCTGGTTCATGGCGTGTGCGGGATCGCCGTGGTCGGCACGGCGCGTGGGGCACACCACCCTGCAGGAGACCGTGCGCAAGGTGCTGCTGACCTACTGGAACACCGTCGCCTTCCAAGCTCTCTACGCCAACCTCAGTGGCTTCGACCCGGCGGCTCCGGTCGCTCCGGTCGCCGAGCGGCACGTCCTCGATCGCTGGGTGCTCAGCGAGGCGAACCGCCTGGTGGTGGAGGTGACCGAGGCACTTGAGGGCTTCGACACCCAGCGAGCGGGGACCCTGCTCGCCTCCCACGTCGACGACCTGTCGAACTGGTACGTGCGACGCTCCCGCCGGCGCTTCTGGGACGGCGAGGCGGCCGCGTTCGCGACCCTGCACGAGGCGCTGCGCATCGTGACGCTGCTCATGGCCCCGCTCACGCCGTTCATCACCGAGCAGGTCTGGCAGGACCTCTTCGCCGGCGTGTCCGGCGAGCCCGACTCCGTGCACCTGGCCGCGTGGCCGATGCCGGAGCGCTCGGTCATCGACCCCGAGTTGGGCAAGCAGGTCAAGTCGGTCCGGCGCCTGGTCGAGCTTGGCCGCGCCGCCCGCGCCGAGTCCAAGATCCGCACCCGGCAGCCGCTGGGCCGCGCTCTGATCCCGACCGCTGCCTACGAGGCGCTCGGCGAGGAACTGCTCGCGGAGATCTCCGAGGAGCTCAACGTGGCCGCCATCCAGCCACTCTCGGCGGCCGGCGCGGACCTGGTCACGTTCAGCGCCAAGGGCAACTTCCGGGCGCTCGGCAAGCGCTTCGCGAAGGAGACGCCGAACGTCGCGAACGCCATCGCTGCGGCGGACGCCGGGGCACTGGCCGCGTCCCTCGCTGCGACGGGCACCGCCCTGGTGACGTTGGACGGTCGTGAGATCGAGGTCCTCGCCGACGAGGTGATCCTCAGCGAGCGCCCCCACGAGGGTTGGTCGGTGGTGAACGAGCAGGGCGAGACGATCGCCCTCGATCTTGAGATCACGCCGGAGCTGCGTCGCGCCGGCCTCGCCCGCGAGATGATCCGCTCGATCCAGGAGACCCGCAAGGCCACCGGCTTCGAGGTCTCGGACCGGATCGCGCTGACCTATGCGGTCAGCGGCGACGCGGCCGAGGCCTTCGCCGAGCACCGCGACCTGATCGCCGCCGAGGTGCTCGCCTCGTCGATGACGGAGGCGGAAAGCAAGACCGGCCTCACCGTCGTGGACGATGAGACCGGCTTCGCGTACAGCCTGGTGAAGCTCTAAAACGAATCAGGGGTGGTCGGGGAACAAACCCGCAACCACCCCTGATTCGAGAGATTCGTTCAGTCGCAAGGCGGAGGAGCGCAGGCGCACTAGAAGTGCGTCAAGCGACGACAACGCAGCGAATGAGCGGATATCTCGGATCAGCCCTCTTCACCCAAGATCGACTTCAACCGCTTCGGGGCGTGCTCGGCGGCTACCGCCCCGGGCAGCTCCTGACCGGCGACCTCGCCGTCGAGTGCGGCGAGCTGCTGGGTGAAGTAGCTCTTCAGGCGGCTGCGGTACTCGCGCTCGAAGACGCGGAGCGACTCGATCTCGCCGTTGAGCTTCTCCTTGTCCTTCTCCAGCGTGCCGAGGTGCTCGCGACGGCGAGCCTCGGTCTCGGAGTCGAGCATCTGGGCGCGCGTGCGCGCGTCGGACTCGAGGCGGTCGGCCTTGACCTTGGTCTCGGCCTCGAGGCGCTCAGCCTTGGTGCGGGCGCCACCGACGATGGCGTCGGCCTCGTCCTTGGCGCTGTTGACCAGCTCGTCGGCGTTGCGGGTCGCGATCTCCAGCAGCTTGGCCGCCGCGGAGGACGCCTCGGCAACGGTCGAGACCTTGATCTCCTGCACCGCCGGAGCGGCCGCCTGGGCAGGAACAGGAGTAGCGACGACGGGTGCGGGAGTGGGCTCGGGAGTCTTGACCGGCTCGGCTGCCTTCGCGGGCGCAGCGGCGGCGGGACCGCGGCTGGCCAACTGCGAGCGCAGGTCCTCGTTCTCCTTGTAGAGACGGGCGAGCTCGGCCTCGACCTCGTCAAGGAACTGGTCGACCTCCCCCATGTCGTAGCCCTCGCGCAGGCGAACCGGCGTAAAACGCTTGTTGCTCACGTCCTCAGGCGTCAGCGGCATAGCCACTCCCATTCGTAGGTTGACGGAAA
>JBQCJL010000439.1:0-22425 GCA_051952795.1 Marmoricola sp. | reverse complement strand
AACCTTCACCCCTCACGCATCGTCGTCGGGAGCGACACCGAGGCCGGCAGGACCTTCGGCGCGCTCATGGCGGAAGGGGCTCTCGACGAGAACGTGCCGCTCCTGTTCACCGGCTCCACCGAGGCCGAGGCGATCAAGCTCTTCGCCAACACCTACCTGGCCCTCCGCGTCGCCTACTTCAACGAGCTCGACACGTACGCGGCGATGCACGGCCTGTCGACGCCTCAGATCATCGAAGGCGTCGGGCTCGACCCGCGGATCGGGCGGCACTACAACAACCCCAGCTTCGGCTACGGCGGCTACTGCCTACCCAAGGACACCCGTCAGCTGCAGGCCAACTACCGCGACGTTCCGCAGAACCTGATCAGCGCCATCGTGGACGCGAACACGACGCGCAAGGACTTCGTCGCAGCGGACATCCTGCGCCGCGAGCCGAAGGTCGTCGGCATCTACCGGATGATCATGAAGTCGGGCTCCGACAACTTCCGCGAGTCGTCGGTGCAGGGAGTGATGAAGCGCCTGAAGGCCAAGGGCGTCAAGGTGATCATCTACGAACCGGACTTCCTGGAGGGCCGCTTCTTCAACTCCAAGGTCATCAACGACCTGGCGACGTTCAAGAAGAAGGCCGATGTCATCGTGGCCAATCGGCACACCGAGGCCCTCGACGACGTCGCGCACAAGGTCTACACGCGCGACATCTACGGACGCGACTGAGCTAGCCCTTCGGGGGCTTCTCGAACGGTTCGTGATGCGCGTCGACGCGCCTCACGACTCAGACCTGCACGCCCGTCACGTCGTTCCGGGCTTTTCGGTCACCCAGAGCTTGATGACGCCCTCGATCACCACGACGCCGTCCTCGCGCTCGCCACGAACCCGGACGTGAAGATCGGGGTTGTCGCTGGTCCACTGCTCGGGGTCGGTCTCGGCGATGCACGTGATGTTGCTGGTCGCCTTGGCGGTGTAGGAGATGTCCATGCCCTTGGGGATCCAGCGCTTGTTCGAGGGGATCGTGGCCTCGGCGAGTGCGCCCATCGCGGCCTCGAGCCCGTTGCAGAGTGCGATCGCGTGCACGGTGCCGATGTGGTTCTGCACCCCGCGGCGCTTCCGGATGACCACCTCGGCACGATTCGGCTTGATCACCGTGAAGTGCGGGCGGATGGTCCAGAAGTACGGCGCGACCTGGCTGAAGGCGAAGTCGAAGAGGCGGTCGCCGACGACAGGGACTTTGGTGGCCACGCCGTAGGCGTCGATCAGCTTGCTCATGCCGCCGACGTTACTCGTCAGTAACTAGAGCGGCAATGTGGCGCGTAGCACTAGAACGCGTTCTAATTGCGGCATGGATCGTGCAGAGCTCGAAGCGGCATTCCTCGCCTACCAGCGGACCGTGGACGACATCGCGCGCACCGGCGAATGGGATCGGTTCGCGGAGCTGTTCACCGAGGACGCCGACTACGTCGAGCACGCCTACGGCTCCTTCAAGGGCCGCGACGAGATCCGCGCGTGGATCGTCAAGACGATGACGAGCTTCCCCGGGTGCGAGATGACCGGGTTCCCGGTGACCTGGGCACTGCTCGACCCGGAACAGCGGCGTGTGGTCTGCGAGATCAACAACCCGATGCGCGATCCGGGAGACGGCTCGACTCACGGCGCCACCAACATCACCATCCTGGACTACGCCGGTGACGGCCTGTGGTCTCGCGAGGAAGACGTCTACAACCCGCAGAAGTTCGCCGAGATGACGCGGGACTGGTCCCGCGTCGCGCGCCAGTACGGCACCCTCTCCGAGGACGGCGCCCGGCTGCTCGCCCTCCTGGAGCGCTGATCAGTCGAGCGAGGCGTCGACCGCCTCCAGACCGGCGGCTTCCAACTCCTCCCGCACGATCCGGTACGCCGCCCCTGCCGAATGCCCCTTGCGAGCGAGCATCCCTACGAGGCGTCGCGTCGCCTTCTCGGGATCGAGACCGCGCACCGAGCGCAGCTTGCGTCGCACCTGCTCGCGCGCGGCCTCGTCCTCGTCGTCACGGTCGATCTCATCGAGCGCAGACCGAGCCACGTCGTCGTCGAGCCCCTTGCGCTTGAGCTCGAGGGCGAGCGCCCGCCGCGCGAGCCCTCGCGCCGACTGCCGCTGCTCGATCCAGTCCTGCGCGAAGGCGGCGTCGTCGATCAGGCCGACCTCCTCGAAGCGATCGAGCAGGCGCGTGGCGATCTCCTCCGGGACGTTCCGCTTGCGCAGTTTGTCCGCCAGCTCGGACCGCGTCCGCGCCCGTCCCGTCAGCTGATCCAAGAGGATCTTGCGCGCCACCGATTCGGGGTCGGCCTCCGGACCGAGATCGCGGGTGTCGTCCTTGCTCGGTTCAGATCTCATACGCATACGGCCTCGTGACGGCAGCTGCGCTGCCTCCTCGACCTCCGGCCCAAATTAGAAGTCAATACCGTCAGGATCAACAGTGGGGTCATCGCTCACAAAGCCGTCGACGGTGGGCCCAATCCCCAACTGCTCAAGAATCCGCTTCTCCAGCTCATTGGCCAGATCCGGGTTATCGCGCAGGAAGGTGCGGGCGTTCTCCTTGCCCTGGCCGAGCTGATCACCCTCGTAGGTGTACCAAGCCCCAGCCTTGCGAATGAGGCCGGCGTCGACACCGACGTCGATGAGACCGCCCTCGCGAGAGATGCCCTGGCCGTACATGATGTCGAACTCCGCCTGCTTGAACGGCGGGGCGACCTTGTTCTTGACGACCTTGACGCGGGTGCGGTTACCGACCATGTCGGTGCCGTCCTTGAGCGTCTCGATGCGACGGACGTCGAGGCGGACCGAGGAGTAGAACTTCAGCGCACGGCCACCGGTGGTGGTCTCCGGCGATCCGAACATCACGCCGATCTTCTCGCGCAGCTGGTTGATGAAGATCGCGGTGGTGCCGGCCTGGTTCAGGGCGCCCGTCATCTTGCGCAGCGCCTGACTCATCAAGCGAGCCTGCAGACCGACATGGCTGTCACCCATCTCGCCCTCGATCTCGGCGCGAGGAACGAGCGCGGCGACCGAGTCGATGACGATGAGGTCGAGGGCGCCGGAGCGGATCAGCATGTCCGCGATCTCCAGCGCCTGCTCACCGGAGTCGGGCTGCGAGACCAGGAGTGCGTCGGTGTCGACTCCCAGCGCCTTGGCGTAGTCGGGATCGAGCGCGTGCTCGGCGTCGATGAAGGCGACGACGCCGCCGGCCGCCTGGGCGCTGGCCACGGCATGCAGGGCGACGGTGGTCTTACCGCTGCTCTCCGGGCCGTAGATCTCCACGACGCGACCGCGCGGCAGACCTCCGATGCCCAGAGCGATATCGAGGGCGATGGCGCCCGTGGGAATGACTTCGAGGGGTGCGCGCGTCTCGTCGCCGAGGCGCATCACCGAACCCTTGCCGTACTGCTTCTCGATATTGGCGAGCGCCATGCCGAGTGCCTTCTCGCGATTGCTCGAGTCCTGAGCGGCCATCTTCTTCGTCCCTCTCCTACGCGGTTGTCGTCGAATTCGACGCTAGAGGGAGGCGCCGACAGTCTGCGCCGATGAGCCGATCGCTGTGAACAACCAGCCGTACCTCTTGCTGTGGACTCTACCCCGGTTGCGAACAGGTGTTCGATAGAAGGTCGGCGTGTCGGCCGACGTTTTCAGCGCTCCCGGGCGGGCAGCCTGAGATGCGCCCACACGGCGCGCCACACCGTCTTCGGCGGCACCCCGGCCGATAGCGCCTCGTCGACGGTGCGGCCCTCCAGCTCCGCGAGCACTTGGAGCTGTGCCCAGCTGCGCGCATAGCCGGGGCCGAGCGCCGCTTCCATCCGCTGCCAGAACTCGGTATGCCTCACCGGACGTCCCAGAGGTGGTGAACGACGTCATGCAGGTGATAGCGGCCCAGGCTCGCCACGGTGAACACCGATCCGTTGCTGCGGAATCCTCGCCGATCCCACTGGTCGTCCCGCACGCCGGCGTAGATCGCGGCCACGTCCGCCGCCGCCTCGACGAGCTCGACGACGACCTCCTCCGGGCGCTGACGGTCATAGGCCTTCTCGATGGCGGTGTCGTCCTGGTCCCAGTTGGGAAACGAGGGATCGTCCTCGTCCAGCATCAGCCGCAGGCGCTCGGCGAAGAGCAGATGCACGTCGCGGACGTGGCACCCGTACTCCAGGGGAGACCATCGGTCGGGCTGGGGCCGGACCGCGACGTCGCGCCGGTCGAGCGCGTCGAACCAGCCGCGGGTGTTGACGTGGATCAGCTCAGGCAGGTCGGAGGTGGAGACGGCCGCCGGGTCGAACCCGCAATCAGGACAGGCACGGTCGAGTACCCACGTCCAATCCTTGGTGTCCTTCTCCACAGGCGAATCCTCGCAGGCCCGACAAGCGGTATTCGGTGTCGGTGCCCTCAGGCAGGATGAACCCGATGACTACCTCCGGCCTCGAGCAGTTCAGCGCACCGACCCGTACGTGGTTCGAGGCTGCCTTCGCCGCGCCGACGGAGGCGCAGTCGGGCGCGTGGAGCGCGATCGCCGCGGACCGGCACGCGCTGGTGGTCGCCCCCACCGGCTCGGGCAAGACGCTCTCGGCGTTCCTCTGGGCGCTCGATCGGCTCTTCACGGAAGGGCCGGCCCCGGGAAAGACGCGCACCCGGGTGCTCTACATCTCGCCGCTCAAGGCGCTGGCCGTCGACGTCGAGCGCAACCTGCGCGCTCCCCTGGCCGGCATCCGTCAGACCGCGGAGCGGCTGGGCGCCGAGCTCCCGGAGATCACGGTCGGCCTGAGGTCGGGTGACACCACGCCCGCCGACCGGCGGCGCTTGCAGACCCGCCCACCGGACATCCTGATCACCACGCCCGAGTCGTTGTTCCTCATGCTCACCTCGCAGGCCCGGGAGACCCTGCAAGGCGTCGAGACGGTGATCATCGACGAGGTGCACGCCGTGGCCGGCACCAAGCGCGGAGCCCATCTGGCCCTTTCGCTCGAGCGGCTCGATGCGCTCCTGACCCGCCCGGCGCAGCGGATCGGGCTGTCGGCGACGGTTCGCCCGATCGAGGAGGTCGCCCGCTTCCTCGGCGGATCGGCGCCCGTGGAGGTCGTCGCCCCCACGTCGACCAAGGAATGGGATCTGCAGGTCGTCGTTCCGGTCGCCGACCTCAACGCTCTCGACGAGGACACCCGCGAGGACGACCCGCGCAAGGGATCCCTGTGGCCGCACATCGAGGAGCGCGTCGTCGACCTGATCGAGGCGCACCGCTCGACGATCGTCTTCGCGAACAGTCGCCGGCTCGCCGAGCGTCTGACCGCCCGGCTCAACGAGGTCCATGCGGACCGCCTCGAGGCGCGCGGCCAGGCCGCGGACGGTGACCTGGCCCGCGCGCACCACGGATCCGTCTCCAAGGAGCAGCGCGCCGTCATCGAGGACGACCTCAAGCGAGGCCGGCTCCCCTGCGTGGTGGCCACGAGCAGTCTCGAGCTCGGCATCGACATGGGCGCCGTCGACCTCGTCATCCAGATCGAGAGTCCACCCAGCGTGGCCTCCGCCCTGCAGCGTGTCGGGCGCGCAGGGCACCAGGTCGGCGAGATCTCCCGGGGCGTCCTCTTCCCCAAGCATCGCGGCGATCTGGCGCCGACGGCGGTGGCGGTTGAGAGGATGCGCGCGGGCGCCATCGAATCGTTGCGCATGCCCGCCAACCCGCTGGACGTCCTGGCGCAGCACATCGTGGCCGCCACAGCGCTCGATGCCTGGGAGGTCGATGCCCTCTTCGATCTGGTCCGGCGCGCGGCTCCCTACGTGGCGTTGCCCCGCAGCGCCTACGAGGCGACGTTGGACCTCCTCGCGGGCCGGTACCCGAGTGAGGACTTCGCCGAGCTGCGACCTCGGGTGGTCTGGGATCGCGTGCAAGGTGTCGTCACCGCACGACCCGGCGCGCAGCGCCTCGCCGTGACGAGCGGCGGAACCATCCCGGACCGGGGCCTGTTCGGGGTCTTCCTGGTCGGCGCTACCCAAGGCGGCCGCGTCGGCGAGCTCGACGAGGAGATGGTCTACGAGTCGAGGGTCGGCGACCTCTTCACCCTCGGCACGTCGACCTGGCGCATCGAGGACATCACGCACGACCGCGTCCTCGTCTCGCCCGCCCCCGGCCAGCCCGGCCGGGTGCCGTTCTGGCACGGCGACACCTTGGGGCGCCCCGCCGAGCTCGGCGAGGCGGTCGGCGCCTTCAGCCGCGAGCTCGCGACGAGCTCGCGCAAGAAGGCCCTCGCACGCGCCACCGCCGCCGGACTGGACGCCTGGGCCGCCGACAACCTCGTGCAGCTGATCGAGGACCAGCGTGAGGCCACGCAGATCGTGCCGAACGACCGACAGCTGCTGATCGAGCGATTCCACGACGAGCTCGGCGACTGGCGCCTCATCGTGCATTCGCCCTATGGACTGGGGGTCCATGCGCCGTGGGCGCTGATCGTCAACGCGCGCCTGCGCGAGCGCTACGGAGTCGAGGCTCAAGCTCTCGCCAGCGATGACGGCCTGGTGCTGCGCATTCCGGAGACGGATCAGGATCCACCGGGCGCCGACCTGATCGCCTTCGAGCCGGACGAGATCGAGGACCTGGTGACCCGCGAGGTCGGCGGCTCCGCGCTGTTCGCGTCACGCTTCCGCGAGTGCGCGGCCCGCGCGCTCCTGCTGCCCCGGCGGGACCCGGGTCGCCGCTCACCTCTCTGGCAGCAGCGCCAACGCAGCGCCCAACTGCTCGAGGTGGCGGCCCGCTATCCCAGCTTCCCGATCGTGCTGGAGACGATCCGCGAGGTTCTCCAGGACGTCTACGACGTGCCGGCACTGCTCGACATCCAGCGGCGCATCGCGGCGCGCTCGGTGACCGTCTCCGAGGTGACCACCGAGCGGCCCTCCCCCTTCGCGCAGACGCTGCTGTTCGGCTACGTCGCCGCCTTCATCTACGAGGGCGACTCGCCGTTGGCCGAACGCCGAGCCGCCGCCCTGACCCTCGACCAGGGATTGCTCGCCGAGCTGTTGGGCCGCGCTGAGCTCCGTGAGCTCCTCGACCCCGAGGCGATCGCGGAGGTCGAGGCGGAGCTGCAGCACCTCGCGCCCGATCGCCGCGTGCGGGGGATCGAGGGCATCGCCGACCTCCTCCGCACCATCGGGCCCTTGAGCACCGAGGAGATCGCCGCGCGCACCCGTGAGGTCGAGGGCGGCCAGGCGGTCGACGACCTTCTCGACGAGCTCACGCGCGCCCGACGGATCGTCGAGGTCCGCATCGCCGGCGAGTCCCGATGGGCGGCTGTCGAGGACATCGCCCGCTTGCGCGACGGGCTCGGCGTTCCGGTGCCGCCCGGCACGGCGTCGGCGTTCACCGACCCGGTCGAGGATCCGATCGGCGATCTGGTCCTGCGCTACGCGCGCTCGCACGGTCCGTTCACCGCCGCGGAGGTGGCGGAGCGCTGGGGACTCGGCGTGGCGATCGCCCGTCACGCGCTGCTGAAGCTGAGCGCCAACGGGCGTGTGGTCGAGGGCGAGTTCCGGCCCGCTGGCAGCGGCGCCGAGTGGTGCGAGTCCGGCGTGCTGCGACGACTGCGCCGCCGCTCGCTGGCGCGGCTGCGCAACGAGGTCGAGCCGGTCGAACCCACGACCCTGGCTCGCTTCCTGCCGGCATGGCAGCAAGTCGGCGGCCGCCTTCGCGGTGTCGACGGTGTCCTGACCGTCGTCGAGCAATTGGCAGGAGTCGCCATACCGGCGAGCGCGTGGGAGTCCCTCGTGTTCCCGGCGCGGCTCGCCGACTACACGCCCGCGATGCTCGACGAGCTCACCGCGAGCGGCGAGGTCCTCTGGCGCGGCGAGGGCGGGATCTCCGGCTCCGACGGCTGGGTCTCGTTGCACCCGGCCGACGGTCCCCTGATCGGAGTGGCCACCGAGTTCGAGCCCGACGAGGCCGAGTCCCGCATCCTGGAGGTGCTGGGTGGAGGCGGCGGATTCTTCTTCCGTCAGCTCAGCGATGTGCTGGAGGAGAAGGACACCACCGCACTGAGCGCGGCACTCTGGCGCTTGGTCTGGAGTGGTCGTGTCGGCAACGACACCTGGACGCCGCTGCGCGCCTACATCGGCGGCGGCACCCACAAGGTGCGCCGTGCGGCCCCTCGCGCCCGCACCGGACGACCCGGACGCGGACCGATGACCGTGCGCAGTGGACCTCCGGAGACAGCCGGACGCTGGTTCGTCCTGCCGCACCCCCTCGAGGACGCCACCCGGTCGGCGCACGCCACCGGCGAGATCCTGCTGGAACGGCACGGCGTGGTGACGCGCGGGGCAGTCCTCAGCGAGCGGGTGACCCAGGGGTTCGCGCCCACCTACAAGGTCTTGAGCGCCTTCGAGGAGGCGGGACGCTGCCGTCGTGGCTACTTCGTCGAGGGACTCGGCGCCGCGCAGTTCGGCACGGCGGGCGCGGTCGATCGACTGCGTACCTTCAGCGTTCTCGACGAGTCCGCGGCGCCCACGGCGATCGCACTGGCCGCGACTGATCCCGCCAATCCCTACGGAGCAGCGCTCCCCTGGCCCGACCGTGAAGCCGGGCATCGTCCGGGCCGCAAGGCCGGCGCGCTCGTGGTCCTGGTCGACGGCGCCTTGGCCATCTACGTCGAGCGCGGGGGTCGCTCGTTGCTGACCTTCGCCGACGATGCGACCCTCGGCCCAGCGGTCGCGGCGCTCGGCACCGCCATCCGGCGCGGCGCCCTCGGCCGACTCACCGTGGAGAAGGCCGACGGCGCCAGCGTGCTGGGACCCGACAGCGAGGGACTGCGACGAGCGCTCGAGAGCGCCGGCTTCGTCGCGACGTCGCGAGGCCTGCGGCTTCGCTCGGCCTGACGGGAGTCAGCAGAAATAGGTGGGCTCAATCACCCGGAAACGGCCGACGGTGGTCAACAATGACACCGTGGACCCCGAGGCCCTCCGCGATCCCGACGAGCTGTGGTGGCGCTTCGCGCTGCTCGCGGCGGCCAGCGTGGGTGGGGACGGCGCATCGCGGTTCGACCACGACCCGGACAACCAGGTCCTGACCTACACCGATGGTGGGAACCAGTTGTCGATGCAGCGCCTCTACAACGGGCGCGTGGTCCTCTGGGGGCGCACCGCCGATGCGGAGAGCACCGGCGAATGGACCGGGATCCCGGGCTGGGCGACCTCCGACGCCGTTCGGGAATCGCTGGCCGAGCTCGGCGCCACCTTCCTGCTCTGGCATGCGCGCGACGGCTGGGAGTCTGCAACCGCCGAGGCCGGCGTTACCGCCGCCTTCGCCACGGTGCTGGAGACCGAACTCGACCCGGAAGCGGTCGCAGCCGCGCGAGGCGGAACCGTCGAGGACAGCCAGCTGATGGCTCTCGGTGCTGTGGACCTGGGCGCCGCACGCGCGGTCCTCGATGCCGCCGCGAGCGAGGCGCCTCCGGTCCAGGGCACCGTCCGTCAGCTGCTCGCCACGGAGATCGAGGCCCAGATGCGGCGGACGCGCGAGCGGGATCGCCTCCTGCCGCAGCGTCCGGTTCCGCTCGTCCGTTGGGTGACCGTCTGCAAGCCACCCGCAGGCTTCACCTATGCCGTCCGGGTCAGCAGCGGCGGTCTGATCCGGATCAACGACTTCGTCCCGCGACTGCGGGCCGAGTCCATCCGCTCGCTGGACAACATCCTCGCTCAGCTCTACCAGGACGAGACGACCGAGACCGGGGGCGGCTGGCTCTTCGCCCGCGTCCGGTTCAACGGCGTGCAGGTACACCTCGATCGCGCCTTCGACAGCCGACCGCTGTGGGCGTCGCAGATGCCGACGCTCGAGGAGCTCTCCGCCGAGATGGCTCGGCGCGACGCCGTCTGGCGGCCGGCGTGGACGAGCCTGTTGCCGCCTGCCGCGAACGGCTCAGGACATGCCGCGGTCACTGGCCCAGCGGGCGAGCTCATGGCGTGAGGACAGCTGAAGCTTCCGCAGGACCGAGCCCATGTGGGTCTCGACGGTCTTCACCGAGATGAACAGCTCCTCCGCGACCTCCCGGTACGCGTAGCCGCGCGCGATCAGGCGCATCACCTCGCGCTCCCGCTCGGTGAGACGGTCGAGCTCTGGGTCGATGGCGGCGACATCGACATTCCCCGCGAACGCATCGAGGACGAAGCCCGCCAGGCGCGGTGAGAACACCGCATCGCCCGATGCGACCCGTGCGATCGCGTCGACCAACTCGGGTCCGGTGATGGTCTTGGTGACATAGCCGCGCGCGCCGGCTCGAATCGTGCCGATCACGTCCTCGGCGGCGTCGGAGACACTCAGGGCGAGATAGCGGGTCCCGGGCGATGCCGCTCGCCGCATCACCTCACCACCGCCGCCTCCGGGCAGGTGGACGTCGAGCAGCACGACGTCGGGACGGTGGGCCGCGATGGCGGCGACCGCCGCGTCGACGTCCCCGGCCTCGGCGACGACCTCGACATCGCCGCCGATCTCGGCGCGCACACCGGCGCGGAACATGGCGTGGTCGTCGACGATCACGACGGTGGTCATGCGCTCTCCCCGTTCTGCTGGGCCGCGAGCGGCATCGAGAGATGGATCTCGGTCCCGGTCCCGAGCTCACTCGTGACGGTCGCCTGCCCGTGATGGCGCTGCATCCGCGCCACGATCGACTCCCGCACGCCGTGGCGATCGCCGGCGATGGACTGCTGATCGAACCCGCGACCACGGTCGCGCACGAAGACGTCGACCCGAGACCCGCCGACCTCCGCGTACACATCAACCCGCGGAGCACCGCTGTGCCGAGCGGCGTTGAAGATGGCCTCACGCGCGGCTTGTACCAGCGCCCGCACCTGGTCGCCCGTCGGACAGTCTCCGACCGTGACGAGCTCGACCGGGATGCCCACCCCATCCTCGACCTCCGCGCACACGCGACGCAGCGCCGAGGCCAGCGTCTCCTCTCCCGGCGTCGGCTGACTGAACAGCCAGGTGCGGAGGTCTCGTTCCTGGGAGCGGGCCAAGCGGCTGACCGTGGCGGGATCGTTCGCGGACTTCTGGATCAACGCCAGGGTCTGCAGGACGGAATCGTGGAGATGCGCGGCGACATCGGCCCGCTCATCGGCGCGCGCCCTCTCCGCCCGTTCGTCGCTCAGGTCGTTGCTCAGCCTGCGCAGCCATGGGCCGACGATCAGCGCCAAGGCGCCCAGGCCCAGCAGGGCAGCGAGGCCCACGGTGAGTACCGAGCTCCAGGACGAGAAGCCGACCTCGAGCACGACGAAGGAGGTGATCGCCATGACCAGCAGCGCCACGCCACCGATCACCCGCGCCGACGACAGCGCTGCGCGGAGGGTGGTCGCCTCACCCTCGGAGCGCGTATCCTCGAGTTGCCACCAGAGCAATCCGACGCCCGCGAGTGCGATGAGGCCCGGCAGCGTGGTCAATCCGTGTCCGGTGACCAGGGCGAGCAACACCAGCAGTCCGAGGACGATCGCGCCGACAGCCACCATCGGGCCGCGATCCACGAGCTGTTGGAACGAGCGCACCCGGCGACCCTGGCGGCGGGCCGCGGCCAATCCGGGTGCCTCGTCCGCGGCGCCGCGCTCGGGCAGCATCATCCACAGACCGGCGTAGAGCACGATGCCGAAGCCATTCAGCAGCGAAAGCACCAGGAACGCGAGCCGGACCCAACGCGGCGAGAGACGCAGATGCTCCGCCAGGCCCGCGGCGACGCCCGCCAGCAAGCCGTCCGCCGGCGAGCGGAAGGCACGCCGGGGCGGCGGCAGGGTGGTAGGAGGAGTCGTCATCGGGCCTATCGTGGCAGCCCTCAGCAACCCTGAGATGCCGCGCCGCGAGAAATCAGGGCCTTCCCCGATGGCGGCGCGGATCGTGCGGATCGAGGATCGATGTCATGAGCACGACTGACCATCACCCCACTCCCTCCGAGGAGTCCGAGCAGGATCCCGGGCCCGCTTTCAACCGCGACCGCCTCCGCGATCTCGATCAGCTCCGCCTGAGCAGCTCCGACCGCTACATCGCCGGCGTCGCAGGCGGTCTCGGTCGCCACTTCGGCGTCGACCCCATCGTGGTCCGCGTAGCGCTGGCCGCGCTCTGCGTCTTCGGCGGAATCGGAATCCTCGTCTACGGACTCCTCTGGGCCTTCGTGCCCTCTGACCGCACCGGCCGAGCGATCATCGACCTGAACGGGCCGACGCGTCGCGCCATCCTGCTCACCTTCGGATGCGTGGTCGCCCTCGGCATCCTCGGCTCGGTCTTCGGCAGCTTCGACGGCTTCGGCGGTCACTTCGCGTGGCCACTCGCCGCCGTTGTCGCGGTGGTGGCGATCGTGCTGGCCTACCTGCGGCCACACAACTACCGGACACCCCCGGCAGCCCCGCCGCTCGACCCCGCAGCGCCGGTCACACCCCCGTCGGTCCCGCCGAGGCCACGTCGCACCGGCCTCATCCTGTTCTGGCCGACGGTCGCTGCCATCATCGCGGCATTCGGCGTCCTCGGGATCATCGCCGTCGATCACGCGGTGGCGCCGCTGTGGTGGCCGGGCACTGCGCTGACCATCATCGGCATCGCGCTCCTGGTGGGCGCCTTCGTCGGACGGCCCGGAGGCCTGATCCCGTTGGGCATCGTCCTGCTGCCTGCGGTCATCGCCACGACGATCCTGGGCCCGAACGGCTGGCGTCACGGCGACCTCAACGCGACGCCCACCTCGGCTGCCCTCGTGAAGGACAGCTATGCCATCGGAGCGGGTCAGGTGACGCTCGACCTCAGCCAGGTCGCGGACCCCGCCCACCTGGCCGGCCGAACGATCCACGTCGCCATGACCGCGGGAGAGCTCGAGGTGACCCTGCCGAGCGGGATCAGGGCCGACGTCGACGCCAAGCTCGAGATCGCCGGTGACGTGAAGGTCATCGACGACGAGCAGAGCGGATTCGAGCCCGCCGTCCACGACGTGGTGGGCACCGCTGCCCGAGCCCCGGTGCATCTGGTCCTGTCCGGACGCGTCGGCCGGATCCTCGTCGAGAACCACTAAGGACACCTCATGACCATGGACAACACCCCTCAGCACCCTCCCACCGAGCGGCCCGTCAAGATCGCCCACCTGGTGATGGGACTGTTCTTCCTCGGGTTCGTCGCGATGGCGACCAGCCTGGACACCGGCGCGATCCCGTGGAGCGGTGCCCGCTACCTGTGGCCCGCGTTGTTGGTCTCGGTCGGGATCATCGGGCTGCTCGCCACGCTGGTCTCGAACCGGCGGCGGGTCAGGCCCCCGGGGACACCGCCCGAGTGATCACCTGGTTGGCGGCGCGCTGGAAGGCCGCCACGACGGATTCCAGCGTCAGCTGCCGGAGCCGCGCGAAGCGCTCCTCGAACTCCGCCGCCTCCTCCTCGCTGAGCTTGGCGTTGCGCACCGGCTCCACCACGTAGGTGCGCAACGTCTGGGTCAGCTCGTCGACGAGCTCGTCCATGTGGCGCCCGATGGACTCGGCGGCGTCGAGGTAGGCCTCCTGCGGCAGCCCCAGCTCGACCATCCGCACCGCGGTGTCGAAGGGCGGCAGGACCTCGTATCCGCCATCGCGCTCCCGCAGTGCCTGCACACGCACGAGGACGTCGATCTCCTCGTCGGTCAGCTCGCGCTCGGCACGCTTGGCCAGCTCCGCACGATCGATCACCTCACGACTCTGCGCGGTCCAGGGCATCAGCATCGCGCGCTGGATCGAGAGGTCCTCGGAGGTGGCGTCCAAGGGCACCCGGCCGAGGTACTTCTCGATCGCGGCCAGCGTGAACCCGTGGTCCTGAAGCGACCGGATGAACTCCAGCCGTGCCCGATGGGTGGGGCCGTAATAGGCGACACGACCGCGCCGCTCGGGCGGGGGGAGCAGACCGAGACCTGCGTAGTAGCGCGTCGTGCGCACGGTCATGCCCGTGACAGCCGCGAGCTCGTCCACGGTCATCAGACCGGCGAGCTCCGCATCCTCCGCGGTCTCCGACATTTCGGCGGTCACCGATGGCTCCTTATGCATCTGGTCGATGACATGGCATGCTGTCAGTCGAACTGTAACAGTTTCACTGGCACGATTACGGGAACCGCACCGCGATCGCCCGGGTGCTCAATCGAGGAGACGCATGTCTGAGATCTACACGCAAGAACACGAGGACTTCCGCGCCACAGTACGCACCTTCTTCGAGCGCGAGGTGGTCCCCTTCCACGACCAGTGGGAGAAGGACGGCATCGTCCCGCGCGACCTTTGGCTGAAGGCCGGCGAGGCGGGCCTGCTCTGCTTCGATGTCGCCGAGGAGTACGGCGGCGCCGGCGTCGACGACTTCCGCTACAACGTGGTGCTGACCGAGGAGCAGGCGCGCTCCGGATGCAGCGGCCCGGGCTTCTCGGTGCACACCGACATCATCGTTCCCTACTTGAGCTCGCTGGCGAACGAGGAGCAGAAGCAGCGCTGGCTTCCCGGCTGCGTCACCGGTGAGCTCATCACCGCGATCGCCATGACCGAGCCCGGTGCCGGCTCGGACCTGCAGGGCATCCGGACCACCGCCGTCGACAAGGGCGACCACTACGTGCTCAACGGCTCCAAGACCTTCATCAGCAACGGCATCAACGCCGACCTGGTGATCGTCGTGGCGCGCACCGATCCCGACGCCGGCTACAAGGGCATCAGCCTTCTCGTCGTCGAGGCCGGGATGGAGGGCTTCGAGCGCGGGCGCAACCTCGAGAAGATCGGCCTGCACGCCCAGGACACGTCCGAGCTCTCCTTCACCGACGTGATCGTGCCCAAGGAGAACCTGCTCGGTCAGGAGGGCGAGGGCTTCATCTACCTGATGATGAACCTGCCGCAGGAGCGCCTCATCATCGGGGCCCAGGCGGTCGTCGCCTGCGAGTACATCCGCGACATCTGCCTGGACTACGTCAAGACACGCGAGGCCTTCGTCAAGCCGATCGGCAAGTTCCAGAACACCCGGTTCGCTATCGCCGAGATGGCGACCGAGGCCGCGGACGCACGCTCGTTCCTCAACGACTGCGTCAGCAAGCACCTCGAGGGCAAGCTCGACGCCGTCGGCGCCTCGATGATCAAGTGGTGGGCCACCGAGCTGCAGAACAAGTTCGTCAACCAGGGCGTCCAGCTCCACGGCGGGTACGGCTACATGCTCGAGTACCCGATCGCCAAGGCGTACTGCGACAGCCGCATCTCGACGATCTACGGCGGCACCACCGAGATCCAGAAGGAGATCATCGGCCGTTCGCTCGGCCTCTGATCAGGCGATCTCGTCCAGCTTGAGTCCCATCGGAGAGTCGACGGGGATCTCGCCGGCCTGCACCACGGCACGAGTCACCGGGAGCAGAGCGTCCACCAGGGCGCTCTGCTCCTTCGTCGTCAGAGCGACGTAGGCGGTCGAGGCAAGCTGATCGGTGGTGAGCTCGATGCCGGCTTTGAGGTCGCGTCCCCTGGAGGTGAGCCCTCCGTCGTCGTCGACCAGACCACGTTCGCGCAGCTCCTCGACCAGGGCGGCCCACTCCGCGTCGTCGAAGTCGCGCGCAACGTCGTAGACCGCACGCGGCGTTCCGGTGGCCAGCGCCTGCAGCACATGCGCCTGGCGCCCCGTGATGCCCGCGCCGATCAGTGCCGCGACATGGCCGTCGCCGCGATGCTCGCGCAACAGGGTCGTCAGCTGCCAGAGCCGCTCGAGTGGATCGACGGGAAGATCGAGCGCCTGGTTGGCTGCGAAGAGCGCACGTCCTTCCAGCGGAGCCGAGCCCGCTGCCTTCTCGAGCAGTGCGACCGCGGCCGGGTCGACGTCGAGCTGGCCGATGTGGCGGCGGAGGGCTGCGGCGCTCGCCTCGCGGCGGGCCCGCAGGGCCACCTCCGGCGCAGCGAATCCCCAGGCGTCGGGCAGTGCACCGCGCACCCGCTTCCAGCTGAAGTTGTAGAACAGCGCATGGACCACCTCGGGCGGGACCTCGCCCAGGGGCGCCGATCGCTGCGCGAAGTAGCCCATCCAGTAGCCGCGGTAGCCCGCCTCCCTCATCGCGCCGACGGGCTCGGGCGAGAAGTAGACGACCGCATGGATCGGCTCGATCAGCTGCCACACCCTGCGGGCGAAGGTCGTTCCGGTCGCATCTGACACGTCTCGCAGCATGACAGATGTCACGACTTCGGCCCGAGCGCCAACTCGGGGACTTCCCCGATGGAAATCTGTAGGTGGTCAGTGCTGGACTTAGGCCATGCATCGTCAGATAGCGGGGAGACTGACCAGCCCCGTCACCAAGTGGTTCGTTCTCGCCTTCTGGCTCCTCGCCCTGTTCATCGGGGCCATGGGCGCCGGCAAGCTGACCTCGGTCCAGAACAATCAGGCCTCGTCGTGGCTGCCCTCGAGTGCGGAGTCCACCAAAGCCCTCAACAAGCTCGAGGCCTTCCAGAGCACCAACGACATCCCCACCAACGTCGTCTACTACAAGGCCTCGGGCATCACCGCCGCCGACAAGGCGACCATCACCCAGCAGGTCGTGCAGTTCGACAAGCTCAAGGGAGCGAAGCCGGCACGGCTGCCCAACGGCACTCCGATCCCGCCGCAGGCCCAGGTCACCTACTCACCCGACGGTCAGGTGGCCGTCGCCAAGGTGACGCTGAACTTCGGCAAGAACGGCTGGAACGACATCCCGCCGGTCGCCAAGCAGATGAAGAAGATCGCGCAGCTGCCCGGAGCGACCATCCATCTCGCCGGTCCCGGCGGTCAGGCGAACGACTCGGCGGAGTCCTTCAAGGGCCTGGACGGCTCGCTGATGGGCATCACCCTGATCGTGGTCATCCTGATCCTGCTGGTCACCTATCGCAGCCCGGTCCTGTGGATACTCCCGATCCTGTCCGCGGTCGTGGCCCTCGCCTCATCGATGGGGCTCATCTACGTGCTCGCCAAGTACGCCGGCCTCACCGTCACCGGACAGAGTCAGGCGATCCTGACGATCCTGGTCCTCGGTGCCAGCACCGACTACGCCCTGCTTCTCGTCGCCCGCTATCGAGAAGAGCTGCGCAATCACGAGGATCGGCACGAGGCGATGGCCTTCGCCCTCCACCGTGCCGCGCCGGCGATCATCGCGAGCGGCCTGACGGTCATCATCGGCATGCTCTGCCTGTCCCTGGCCGAGATGAACTCGACCGCTGGCCTTGGTCCGGTCTGTGCGATCGGCATCGCCGTCGGACTCCTGTCGATGATCACGCTGCTGCCCGCACTGCTGGTGATCTTCGGCCGCTGGATCTTCTGGCCGGCGCGGCCGCACCTCGGCTCGTCCGAGCCGACGGCGACCGGAATGTGGTCGAAGGTGGGTGGCTTCATCAAGCCTCGCCCACGCACCGTGTGGATCGCGACCGCGGTGATCCTCGGCGCCTTCGCACTGGGCCTGACGCAGCTGAGTGCCCACGGCCTCACCAACGAGGACCAGTACACCAAGAAGTTCGACTCGGTGAAGGGTCAGGAGATCCTGACCGCGCACAACCTCGCGGACCAGTCGAACCTCATCCAGGTGGTCTCGACACCCGCGAGTGCGCCGGCGGTCGCGCGCGCACTCGGGAGCGTCCCCGGGATCCACGACGTCAGCCCGCCGTTCACCAAGCCGGGCAGCGACGTGGCGCTGGTGCAGGCCCCGATGCAGGGAGACCCGACCACCTCGGCGGCCTTCAAGGTCGTGAGCCAGGTCCGGACGGCAGTCCATGCGGTGCCAGGTGCGAACGCGCTGGTGGGCGGCAACGCTGCCATCTACGACGACATCCAGAAGGCCTCGAGCCATGACACCAAGCTGATCATCCCGGTGGTCCTGGTGCTGGTGATGCTGATCTTGATGGTGCTGCTACGGGCGGTCTTCTCGCCGGTGCTGCTCATCGGAACGGTCATCTTGTCCTTCGCCGCCGCGCTGGGCATCGGTGCCATCTTCTTCAAGCACGTCTTCGGATATGTCGGAGCGGACTCGTCGTTCCCGCTGTTCGTGTTCGTGTTCCTGGTGGCTCTGGGAATCGACTACAACATCTTCCTGATGACCAGGGTGCGCGAAGAGACCCAGACCCGCGGGACGCGCGAAGGCGCCCTGGTCGCGCTCTCGGCCACCGGAGGCGTGATCACCTCCGCGGGGCTGGTTCTCGCGGCCACCTTCGGCGTCCTGGCAACGCTGCCGCTCGTGTTCCTCGTGGAGATGGCGTTCACCGTGGCGCTGGGCGTGCTCCTCGACACGATGATCGTGCGCTCGGTCCTGGTGACGGCGCTCAATCTCGACCTCGGGGGAATCATCTGGTGGCCGAGCAAGCTCGACCGCGGCGAGCACACCGTCGAGACGAAGCCGGAGGGTGATCTGGCTCCCATCGGCTGATCACCGCTGGCGGAACCGACCGTGACAGTACTACTGTCACGGTCGGTTCGTCTTTTCGGCCAACCTGTTCCCCAGCCCAGCGATGATCGGGAGAATCCCCCTATGAAGCTCTCCACCTTCTTGGCCTACGACGGAGACCCGCGTAGCGCCGCCGACCAGATCGTCGCCCTCGAGCGCGCCGGGCTCGACACCGTCTGGGTGGCCGAGGCCTACGGCTACGACTCCCCCACGCTCATGGGCTACATCGCCGCGAAGACCGAGACGGTCGAGATCGGCTCGGCGATCCTCAACATCTACTCCCGGACCCCCGGCGCGCTGCTCCAGACGGCGGCGGGCCTGGACAACGTGTCCGGCGGCCGCGCGATCCTCGGCCTCGGCGCCTCGGGCCCCCAGGTCATCGAGGGCTTCCATGGTGTTCCCTACGAGAAGCCACTCGCCCGGACCGCGGAGGTCATCCGGTTGGTCCGCAGCGGGCTCAAGCGCGAGCCACTGCAGGCCGAGGGCATCTTCAACCTGCCGCTCGACAAAGAGCACGGTGCCGTCACCGGACTCGGCAAGCCGCTGAAGATCCTCAACCACCCGCAGCGCAACTCCATCCCGATCTACGTCGCGGCCCTCGGCCCCAAGAACGTCGAGATGGCCGCGGAGCTGGCCGACGGCATCCTGCCGCACCTCTTCTACCCGGAGAAGTTCCACGAGGCGTCCGGAGGACCGATCAAGGCCGGTCTCGCCAAGCGCGATCCCTCGCTCGGCAAGCTGAACATCGTCGCCGGCGGACTGGCCGCCATCGGCGAGCGCCCGGAGACCAAGGCGGTCCTCGACTTCGCGCGTCCGCTCTTCGCGCTCTATGTCGGAGGCATGGGCGCCAAGGGCAAGAACTTCTACAACGACCTCGCCTGTGCCTACGGCTACGAGAAGGAAGCGGCGGAGATCCAGGATCTCTACCTGTCCGGCAAGAAGAAGGAAGCCGAGGCGCTGGTTCCCGCCGAATGGCTGGAGGCCGCGAACCTGGTGGGCCCCAAGTCCTACATCAAGGAGCGGATCGCAGCCTTCGAGGAGGCCGGCGTGACCAGCCTGAACGTGACGCCCTTCAGCGACGACCCGGCCGCCACGATGGCCGAGCTCAAGGAGCTCTTGGGCTGACGCATGGACAGGTGTCCAGCCTAGGCAGCCCGAGAGGTACCGTCAGAGGGTGTCCCCCACGTCAGCCGAAGTTCGCCGCGCGGTCGTCCGTGCCGAACGGGGTGCATCCTTGGACGCCGCCGAGGCCGAGGCACTGCTGTGCGCCCGCGGCGAGGAGCTCGAGCGGCTCCTGGTCGTAGCGGCACGGGTCCGCGACGCCGGTCTCGTCGATGCCGGTCGGTCCGGGGTGATCACGTATTCACCGAAGGTCTTCATCCCGGTCACGCGGCTCTGTCGCGATCGGTGTCATTACTGCACCTTCGTCACCACGCCCGGTCACCTGGCGCGTGCCGGCGAGGCGCCGTACCTGACGCCGGACGAGGTCGTGGCGATCGCTCGCGAAGGTGCGCTGCTCGGGTGCGCCGAGGCTCTGTTCACCTTGGGCGACCGACCCGAGGACCGCTGGCCCGAGGCGCGGGCCTGGCTGGACGAGCAGGGGTATGACTCGACGCTGGCCTACGTCCGCGCGCTCGCGATCCGGGTCCTCGAGGAGACCGGGCTGCTGCCGCACCTCAACCCCGGCGTGATGTCGTGGCAGGAGATGCAGCGCCTCAAGCCGGTCGCCCCGTCGATGGGGATGATGCTCGAGACGACCTCGCGGCGGCTGTTCGAGACCAAGGGCCTCGCGCACTACGGGTCGCCGGACAAGGACCCGGCGGTGCGACTACGCGTCCTGGAGGATGCCGGTCGCCTGGCGATTCCCTTCACCACCGGCCTGCTCATCGGCATCGGCGAGACCCTCAGCGAGCGGGTCGAGTCGATCTTCGCGCTCCGCCGGATCGCCCGCGAATACGGCCACATCCAGGAAGTCATCGTCCAGAACTTCCGCGCCAAGCCCGACACCGCCATGCGCCACGAGGATGACCTCACCCTCGACGAGTACCTGGCCGCTCTCGCGACTACCCGAGTCGTCCTGGGACCCAAGGTGCGGTTGCAGGCGCCACCGAATCTGACCGATCTCGACGAGTGCCTTCGACTCATCGAGGCCGGCATCGACGACTGGGGTGGCGTCTCGCCGCTCACTCCGGACCACGTGAACCCCGAGCGACCGTGGCCGAGTCTCGACACCCTGCGCGGGCTGACCGCCGAGGCCGGTTTCGACCTCAAGCCGCGACTGACCGCGCATCCGCACTACGTCCGCCAGCCGGATCCGTGGATCGATCCGCGTGTTCGCGCACATGTCACGGCTCTCGCCGACGACCACGGACTGATGCGGGAGGACGCTCGCCCGTCGGGCCTCCCCTGGCAGGAGCCGGATCAGGCCCTGGTCGAGTCTGGGCATGTCGATCTGCATCGCGATGTCGACACAGTCGGCCGGTCCGAAGACCGCCGTGGTGACTTCGACACGGTCTATGGCGATTGGGAGGCGGTCCGCGAGCACGCCGCGATGACCGGCGCTCCCACCCGCATCTCGGGAGACGGCAGGGACGCCCTCCGGGCCGCGGAAGCCGATCCCGCCGGGCTGACCGATGACCAGGCGCTGACCCTGATGACCGCCGAGGGCGATCTGCTCGAGGAGGTCTGCCGCCTGGCCGACGATCTGCGTCGGGACACCATCGGCGACGAGGTCACCTACGTCGTCAACCGGAACGTCAACTTCACCAACGTCTGCTACGTCGGCTGCCGGTTCTGCGCCTTCGCACAACGACGTACCGATGCTGACGCGTACTCGTTGAGCCTCGACCAGGTCGCGGATCGTGCCGAGGAGGCGTGGCGCCTCGGGGCGACCGAGGTATGCATGCAGGGCGGCATCGACCCGGAGCTACCGGGCTCGGCCTACTTCGACATCGCGAACGCGGTGAAGAACCGCGTGCCCCAGATGCACGTGCACGCCTTCTCCCCCATGGAGATCGTCAACGGGGCAAGCCGAACGGGCCTTACGATCGAGGACTTCCTCATCAAGGCGCGCGAATCCGGCCTCGACACCATTCCTGGGACGGCAGCCGAGATCCTCGACGACGACGTCCGATGGGTCCTCACCAAGGGCAAGCTGCCGACCAGCGCGTGGATCGAGGTCATCTCGACCGCGCACCGCGTCGGCATCCCCACCACGTCGACGATGATGTACGGCCACGTGGACAACCCCAGGCACTGGGTCGGCCACCTCCGGGTGTTGAGTGGCATCCAGGATCGTGCCCTCGAGGGCGACTACCAGGGCTTCACCGAGTTCGTCCCGCTACCGTTCGTCCACCACTCGGCGCCGATCTATCTTGCCGGCGTCGCGCGTCCCGGCCCGTCCCATCGGGACAACCTCGCCGTTCACGCGATGGCGCGGATCCTCCTCCATGGCCGGATCTCCAACATCCAGACCAGCTGGGTCAAGCTCGGCGTCGAGGGCACCCGCGCGATGCTGAACGCCGGCGCCAACGACCTCGGCGGCACGTTGATGGAGGAGACCATCTCTCGGATGGCCGGCTCGGAGCACGGCTCGGCGAAGACCGTCGAGGAGTTGCAGGAGATCGGGGCCGGGATCGGGCGCCCGGTGGTGCAGCGGACCACCACCTACGGGCGCCTCGAACCCTGATCAACTCGCTCCGGTCACGCGTTGGTGAAGCACGACACGTTCCGAGCCGCGTACCAGCGGCCGGCGATGCGCACGTCCAGCGGCCCGTCTTCTAGTCCCGAGCAGAACGTGATGCGTTGCAGCCCCTTGGGAGCCTTCGGGTTGAGATTGACGCGAGTCGGCAGAGGCTGGCCGTCGACGGCGTACAGATCGAGCAACGTCCGCGTCAGGCGAAGCCGCAACGGCAGCATCCTGCCGGTGACAGGGTGCTGGCTGCATGTGATCACCGAGCGCCCGACGGCCTCTTGGCCGACGGCACGGGTGAACGCCGGCAACGCTGCGCTGGCGGAAGGACAGCCAGTCGGGTCGGCGGTCTT
>JBQCJL010000438.1:0-3841 GCA_051952795.1 Marmoricola sp. | reverse complement strand
CCTGATGCTGCAGGTCACGCTAGACGACGCCGCGGCCGCGGACGAGATCTTCTCCACGCTGATGGGCGAGGACGTCGAGCAGCGCCGCAGCTTCATCCAACGCAACGCCAAAGACGTGAGGTTCTTGGACATCTGAGGTTTCGTGACGTCGCTTCGCGACTCCTCGACCTCCGACAGCGAAGGTAAGCAATGACTGAGACTCCTACCGATAACCCCACGCCGGGCGGCCGGATCGAGCCGATCGAGCTCCAGACCTCGATGCAGCGCAGCTACATCGACTACGCCATGGCGGTCATCGTCGGGCGCGCCCTGCCCGACGTCCGCGACGGCCTCAAGCCGGTCCACCGTCGCGTGCTCTACGCGATGTACGACGGCGGCGACCGCCCCGACCGCGGCTTCTCGAAGTGCTCCCGCGTCGTCGGTGACGTGATGGGTCAGTACCACCCGCACGGTGACTCCGCGATCTACGACACGTTGGTGCGGCTCGCGCAGCCCTGGGTGATGCGCGCCCCGCTGATCCACGGACAGGGCAACTTCGGCTCGCCCGGCAACGATCCCGCCGCGGCGATGCGGTACACCGAGTGCCGGATGGCTCCGCTGGCCATGGAGATGGTCCGCGACATCGACGAGGAGACCGTCGACTTCCAGCCCAACTACGACGGTCGCTCGGAGGAGCCGACCATCCTGCCGGCGCGGTTCCCCAACCTGCTGGTCAACGGCTCCGCCGGCATCGCGGTGGGCATGGCCACCAACATCCCGCCGCACAACCTGCGTGAGGTCGCGGAGGGCGCCAAGTGGGCGCTCGAGAACCCCGAGGCCACCCGCGAGGAGCTGCAGGACGCGCTCATCGAGCGGATCAAGGGCCCCGACTTCCCCAACGGCGCGCTCATCGTCGGCCGCGTCGGCATCGAGCAGGCCTATCGCACCGGCCGCGGCTCGGTCACGCAGCGCGCGGTGATCGAGGTCGACGAAGACAGCAAGGGCCGCACCTGCCTGGTGATCACCGAGCTGCCCTACATGGTGAACCCGGACAACCTCGCGCTGAAGATCGCCGAGCTCGCCGACAGCGGCAAGGTGCAAGGCATCGCCGACGTGCGGGACGACACCTCCTCACGCACGGGCCAGCGCCTGGTCGTCGTGCTCAAGCGCGACGCCGTCGCCCGGGTGGTGCTCAACAACCTGCTCAAGCACACCGAGCTGCAGACCAACTTCAGCGCCAACATGCTGGCGCTGGTCGACGGCGTTCCGCGCACGCTGACCATCGACCAGTTCATCAGCAACTGGGTCGGGCACCAGATCGACGTCATCCAGCGCCGCACCGCCTATCGCCTGCGCAAGCGCGAGGAGGAGGCGCACATCTTCCGTGGCCTGGTGAAGGCCCTGGACATGCTCGACGAGGTGATCGCGCTCATCCGGCGCTCCCCCGAGGTCGAGCAGGCCCGCATCGGCTTGATGGAGCTCCTTGAGATCGACGAGATCCAGGCGAACGCCATCCTCGACATGCAGCTGCGTCGACTGGCCGCCCTCGAGCGCCAGAAGATCATCGACCGCTTGGCCGAGCTCGAGACGATCATCGCCGACCTGAAGGACATCCTGGCGCGCCCGGAGCGCCAGCGTTCGATCATCATCGAGGAGCTGGGCGAGATCGTCGGTAAGTACGGCGACGACCGCCGTACGCAGATCATCGCCGCGGACGGTGACCTGTCCATGGAGGACCTCATCCCCGATGAGGAGCTGGTCGTCACGATCACGCGCGGCGGCTACGCCAAGCGCACGCTCGCGTCGGCCTACCGGACCCAGCGCCGCGGCGGCAAGGGTGTGCGAGGCGCGACGCTGCGCGGCGACGACGTGGTCGACCACTTCATCGCCACCTCCAACCACCACTGGATCCTGTTCTTCACGACGGCTGGCCGCGTCTACCGCACCAAGGCCTACAACCTTCCGGAGGCGTCTCGCGACGCCAAGGGCGGTCACGTCGCAGGCCTGCTGTCGTTCCAGCCGGACGAGCGGATCGCCCAGGTGCTGGCCATCCGCGACTACGAGCAGGCCCCCTACCTCGTGCTTGCCACGCGCAAGGGCCTGGTCAAGAAGACGAAGCTGGCCGACTACAACAGCCCACGCCAGGCCGGCGTCATCGCCATCAACTTCCGCGACGAGGACGACGAGCTGATCGGCGCCGAGCTGGTCAGCGAGAACGACGACATCCTGTTGGTCTCCCGCAAGGGCCAGGCGATCCGCTTCACGGCCGACGACACCCAGCTGCGACCGATGGGTCGCGCCACCTCGGGTGTGACGGGCATGAAGTTCCGCGCGGACGACGCGCTGCTCTCGATGTCGGTCATCCGCGCCGGTGCCGAGACCTCATCGGAGGTCGAGCCTGACGAGACCCAGCAGTACGTCTTCACGATGACCGACGGCGGCTTCGCCAAGCGCACGGTGATTGAGGAGTACCGCGCTCAGGGCCGCGGCGGACTCGGCATCAAGGCGATGGCGTTGGCCAACGAGGACCGAGGCGTGCTGGTCGGTGCCTTCATCGTGGTCGAGGGCGACGAGGTGCTGTCCGTGACCGCTGGCGGGCAGGTCGTGCGCAGTCCCATCAACAGCGAGTTCCGGGCCACCGGCCGCTCGACGATGGGCGTCAAGTTCGTGACGCCGAAGGGTGGCGATAGCGTCGCTGCCGTGGCTCGCTCGGTCGAGCGGCCCGACGACGAGGTCGAGGTCGAGGCCGACGGTGAGGCAGACTCCTCTGCCGAGGCACCGGCCCAGTCCGACACCCCCACCGAGGAGGCGTGATGGCGTCGAGCAAGCCCGCGACGTCGGGACCCGCAGGACCACGTGCGACCCGCCCCGCGATCGGCGGGATCGCCCCGGCGCGCACCCGCACCGCCCGGCTGCGCCTGATTCACATCGACCCCTGGTCGGTGATGCGCACGACGTTCCTGCTCTCGGTGGTGTTCGGCATCGCCACGGTGGTGGCCGTCTTCATGATCTGGCTGCTGCTGTCCGGCGCCGGCGTCTGGACGTCGATCAACCACTCCGTGAGCAAGACGGTGGGCAACACCACGACCGTCCCCTTCGACATCACCAACTACATCGGCCTGGGCCGGGTGGTCGGCTTCACGATGTTGGCGGCGGTCATCGACGCGATCCTGTTCACCGCGA
The DNA here is from genome assembly GCA_051952795.1 of Marmoricola sp. Lineage (GTDB taxonomy): Bacteria > Actinomycetota > Actinomycetes > Propionibacteriales > Nocardioidaceae > Marmoricola. The sequence continues at coordinate 679 of JBQCJL010000438.1, read as the reverse complement.
TCGCGACCCTCGGCGCCTTCCTCTACAACCTGTCGGCCAACCTCCTGGGCGGCATCGAGGGGACGTACGCCGAGGAACGCTGATCGTTTTGTCCCTACCCCTGCGGATGGGATAGCCTTCCCGGCGGTTGTAAACCAGTGCGGGCCTATAGCTCAGACGGTTAGAGCGCTTCCCTGATAAGGAAGAGGTCAGAGGTTCAAGTCCTCTTAGGCCCACCCAGCATTCCCGCGATTCTCGGCCCTAGGCGCCGACCCGCACCAACCCCACCAGCTGCGCCGAATGTGTGCCGGCGATGCAGGTCTGCGCGACCAGGTCGCCCAGGCCGTTGACCGCGGTCACGTTGGAGTCGAGGCTGATCACCCGGCGGGCGCCGACGACGTACGTGCCGGCCGCGCTGCCGGTGAGGACCACCCGCTGCCCGGGCCGAAGTCCGAGGACCCAGGTGCCGCCGCAGTAGTCGTGCTGCACGATCTGAGGCGTCGCGCCTGGATAGGTGATCATCACCGGACCGGCGCATCGGTTGACCGCCGCCTGGCCCTGGCTGATGGGCACCGCGGCGACCACGTGGATATGCAGTGCCTGAATCGCGCGCCGCACGACCGGCCGTCGCTCCGCGGCGGGCTGTCGCTTCGCGGTTCGGTGGACGACCACCGGCCGGCTCCGATGCGGAGCGGGTGTC
>JBQCJL010000437.1:0-9053 GCA_051952795.1 Marmoricola sp. | reverse complement strand
CCGGGGGAGAGCTGGCTGGAGGCGGTCTCGGCGCTCGTGGACGTGCTCCCCGTGGTCCTGCTGCGTCCTCCGCGGCGCGTGGATCAGCGTGTGGCCAACAAGGTGAGTGCTCGGCTGCGCAAACGGTCCGCCACCCTCTTCGTCCAAGGGGACTGGCCGGGTGCGGAAGCGCGGTTGTGGCTGGAGCAGACCCGTTGGTCGGGGGTGGGCAACGGGCACGGTCGGCTGCGCGAGCGTTTCGCGCAGGTCGGCTGCCGTCGGGGTACGGCGCCACCCCAGTTCGCGCCTTGGCCGCCGCAGGTTGAGGAGGGCTTCGAAGGAGCCCGTCACGAAACCGGAACGGCCCACGTCGGATGAGGGTTCTCGCCCTCGCCTGCCCGGACTGGCCCGTCGTGGCCGCCTCCTGGGAGCAGTCCATGGACCGCCGGCTGCCGGTGGCCGTGCTGGCCAACAATCGCGTGACGGCCTGCAACGACTCGGCTCGTGACGAGGGCATCCGCACCCGGATGCGGCGACGGGATGCGCAGGCGAGATGTCCTGAGCTCGTCCTGATCCCCGCTGATCCCCACCGCGATGTCCGAGCCTTCGAGGCCGTCCTCGGCGCGGTCGAGGCACTTCGCCCCGGAGTGGCGCCGATCCGTCCCGGTCTCCTTGCGGTGAAGTCGCCCGGTCGCTTCTACGGCGGCGATGAGAACGCTGCCGCGGTCCTCACCGAGACCGTCGTCGAGGTGGGGGTATGGGACGCCCGGGTCGGGGTCGCCGACGACGTCTCCACCGCCGTCCAAGCCGCCTTCGAGACGCCGGAGCAGAGCTGGCGCATCATCCCCGAGGGGGCGACCGCGGACTTCTGGAAGGCACTTCCGGTGGAGGCTCTCTTCGCCAGTGGCTCTCCGGAGGAAGCCGAGGACCTCACGGAGTTCGTCGGTCTCCTGCGCCGCTTGGGCATGCGGACGTTGGGTCAGTTCGCCGAGCTGCCCCGTGCCGATGTGCTGGTCCGCTTCGGCAGCCGGGGCGCCCGACTCCACCGGCTGATCCGGGGTCAGGCGGCCGAGGGCCTGGCCAGCAGGAAGCCGCCTCCGGACCTTGCCGTCTCTCTCGACTTCGAGCCGCCCCTGGAGTCCATCGAGGCCGTCGGCTTCAGTGCTCGTCAATCAGCAGAGCGATTCGTACACCAGCTCGGCGAGCGCGGTCTGGTCTGCACCAGCGTCACCATCGAGGCGGAGACCGATCGGGGTACCCGCACCGCACGGACCTGGATGCATGCCACCTGGTTCTCCGCGACCGACCTGATCGATCGGATCCACTGGCAGATGACCGCGGCGGCCCAGGCGAAGACGATCGACGCGTCGATCGCACGTGTGGTCTTCACCCCGGAATCGGTCGATGCCGCCTCGGCCTATGCGGATGCTCTCTGGGGTCAGGGGGCCAACGAGCGCATCGAACGAGGGATCGCCAAGGTCCAGGCGCTGTTGGGCTACGAGGCGGCACGACGGCCGATCCTGCAAGGAGGCCGTTCGCCCGCGGATCGACAGGCGCTCATCCCGTGGGGTGAGCAGGCGGCACTGTTGCGCTCCCCTTCTCTTCCGTGGCCCGGCAGCATCCCGCCGCCGGCGCCCTGTCGCGTGTTCGCCGAGCCTCATCCCAGCGATGTGCTCGGCGAGCATGGCCAGCAGCTGCGGGTCGATGATCGGGGTGCGGTCACCTGCGTCCCGCAGCGGTTCCTGACGCCCCAGGGGTGGGAGGTCGTCGATGCATGGGCCGGCCCGTGGCCGGTGGAAGAGGCGTGGTGGGAGAGCGAGCCACGTCGCATCGCCCGATTCCAGATGGTCAGCACCTCCGGTCGCGCCTGGCTGCTGCGCTACGAATCGGAGGTTGAGGAGTCGCGAAGCGGCGTCACGCAACCGTCAACCCCCTGGGTCGTTGAGGCGGGCTACGACTGATGGGCTGGCAGAACCCCGCGCGCCCCTGGAAGGAGCTCGAGCGCGAGCTCTCCGGCCGCCCGCTGCCGCGACCCGAGCCCGAAGCACCGATCACCCGCAAGCGTCGGCGCTACCAAGCGGGCAGGACGATCGTTCCGGCGATCGGCACGACGCCCTATGCCGAGCTCCATGTGCACAGCAACTTCAGCTTCCTGGACGGAGCGAGCGGACCTGACCACCTGGTCGAAGAGGCCATCCGGCTCGGGCTGACCGGCTTGGCGCTCACCGACCACGACGGCTTCTACGGGACGCCGCTCTTCGCCGAGACCGCCAAGACGCTGAAAGGCACCCATCCCCTGTTGACGGTCTACGGGGCCGAGCTCTCCCTGGGGCTGACTGCTCCCCAGAACGGCGTCCCCGACCCTGAGGGCAGCCACCTCCTGGTGCTCGCCGATGGCGTCGAGGGGCATTACCGCCTCTCCGCGGCGATGACCCAGGCACACCTGCGCGGTGACGAGAAGGGTCGGCCCGTCTACGACCTCGAGGAGCTCGCCGCTCTGGGCCGGGGCCACTGGGTGATCCTCACCGGATGTCGCAAGGGCAGGGTCCGTCAGGCGCTGCGGCACAGCACCGAAGCCGCCGCGGCGGCACTCGACGAGCTCACCGCGCTCTTCGGTCACGACCACGTCGTCGTCGAGCTCATCGATCATGGCCTTCCGGCCGATGCCGACACCAACGATGCGCTGGCTACGCTCGCGGCCGATCATGGCTTGCCCGTCGTCGCCACGAACAACGTCCACTACGCGCGCCCGGAGGGCCATCAGCTCGCCGGTGCGATGGCAGCGGTCCGGGCACATCGCAGCCTGCCCGAGATGGATGGGTGGCTGCCGCCGTGGGGAGCCGCATCGCTGCGCAGCGGTGACGAGATGGCCCGCCGCTTCGCGCGCTATCCCGGAGCGGTCGCCCGCAGCGTCGAGCTCGCGAACCAGCTCGCCTTCGATCTGCAGAAAGCCAAGCCGGAACTGCCGCGCCAGGCCACCCCGCCCGGTCATACGCCGATGAGCTACCTGCGCGGGCTGGTCGAGGAGGGGTTCACACGCACCTATGCCGGCACGGATCGCGAGGCCAAGGCGCGCGAGCGCATCGACGACGAGCTCGCGCTCATCGAGCGGAAGAACTTCGCGGGCTATTTCACGATCGTGCACGACATCGTGAAGTTCGCGCGCGACCACGGCATCCTCTGCCAGGGCAGGGGATCGGCCGCCAGCTCGGCGGTCTGCTACGCGCTCGGCATCACCGCGATCGATCCGGTCTTCTACGGCCTCCCCTTCCGGCGCTTCCTCTCCGAGCACCGCAACGAGGAGCCGGACATCGATGTCGACTTCGACTCCGACAAGCGCGAGCAGGTCATCCAATGGGTCTATGAGACCTATGGCCGGCACAACGCAGCTCAGGTGGCGAACGTGATCACCTATCGCCCCAAGATGGCGGTGCGCGATGCGGCCAAGGCCCTCGGATACTCGCCCGGCCAGCAGGACGCCTGGTCCAAGTCCGTCGATGGCTGGTCATCCATTCCGGTGGTCGAGGAGGAGCGCAGCGGCGGCACGGAGGTTGAGGAGCCGCGGAGCGGCGTCACGGAGGTTGAGGAGCCGCGGAGCGGCGTCACGGAGGTTGAGGAGCCGCGGAGCGGCGTCACGAAACCTCCAGACCAGGTCATCGATCTCGCCAACCAGCTTCTCAAAGCCCCGCGCCACCTCGGCATCCACTCCGGCGGCATGGTCCTCACCGAGCGGCCGATCGGCGAGGTGTGTCCGATCGAGCGCGCTCGGATGGACAAGCGCACCGTCCTCCAATGGGACAAGGACGCCTGCGCCTACATGGGTCTGGTCAAGTTCGACCTGCTGGGGCTGGGCATGCTCAGCGCGCTCGACCACATGATCAGGATGGTCGCCGAGGAGCTCGGTGAGGTCTGGACGCTGCAGACGTTGCCCAAGGAGGAGCCGGGGGTCTACGACATGCTGTGCCGCGCCGACTCGATCGGCGTCTTCCAGGTGGAGAGTCGGGCGCAGATCGGCACGCTGCCCCGACTGCGTCCGCGCACCTTCTACCACCTGGCCATCGAGATCGCGCTGATCCGACCCGGACCCATCCAGGGAGGCGCGGTCCATCCCTATATCCGTCGAGCGCTGGGCCGCGAGGAGATCACCTACGCCCACGACGATCTGATCGAACCGTTGGAGCGCACCCTCGGTGTCCCCCTCTTCCAGGAGCAGCTCATGGAGATGGCCATGAAGCTGGGGGACTGCGACGCCGACGACGCCGACCTGCTGCGTCGGGCGGTCGGGTCCAAGCGCGGCATCGAGAAGATCGAGGGGATCAAGGAGAAGCTCTACGCCGGCATGAGGAGGCGTGGTCTCAGCCCTGCGGAGTCCGATGCGATCTACGCCCAGATCGCCTCGTTCGCGAACTTCGGCTTCGCGGAGTCGCATGCGCTGTCCTTCGCCCTGCTCGTCTACACGAGCTCGTGGTTCAAGCTCCATTACCCGGCGGCATTCCTCGCCGGTCTCCTCCGAGCCCAGCCGATGGGCTTCTACTCGCCCCAGTCGCTGGTCGGCGACGCCCGCCGGCACGGAGTGACGGTGCTGCGGCCCGATGTGCTGCGCTCAGGAGTGATGGCCGGCCTGGAACCGCTTCCGGAGGGTGAGGAGATCTTGAAGGGGCCGTCACGAGGCCGCAGTCTCGCCACCGGCCTCGATGCCTGCGTCGCCGGCGACCACTCCGCCGCCACCTACGGCGCGACCCCCAGGGACCTCGGCACCGAGTTCGACGAGCACGCTCCCGATCCCACGCTCACCCACCGCCGTGACGGCAACCTCGCCTGTCGGCTGGGCCTCGACTCGGTAACCGGCATCGGCAAGGAGGTGGCTGCTCGCATCGTGGCAGCCCGCGACGAGAGCCCCTTCCGGAACATGACCGATCTGATGCGCCGCACCCGCCTGACGCAGACCCAGGTCGAGGCCCTGGCGACGGCCGGGGCCTTCGCCTGCTTCGGGCTCGATCGCCGCCAAGCACTCTGGCAGGCGGGCTTCGTCGAGGACGAGGGCCATCTCGCCGGCTCGACACCGCAGGTGGAGGCTCCGCCCCTTCCCGGGATGGATGCCCTCGAGCTCACCCTCGCCGATCTCTGGGCGACCCGGATCTCGCCCGATGACCATCCGATGGCTCACCTCAGGGCGCTGCTCACCGCCCAAGGGATCCGATCGGTCACGAACCTGGGCGATGTCGAGGATGGGCGGCGTATCCATGTCGCCGGGTTGGTCACGCATCGTCAGCGCCCGGGCACCGCGGGCGGAGTCACGTTCCTCAACCTCGAGGACGAGACCGGCATGCTCAACGTGATCTGCTCGGAGGGGCTCTGGAAGCGCTACCGCAGCGTCGCCCGGACCGCTCAGGGGATGCTCATCCGCGGAACCATCCAGCGTGAGGACGGCGCCACCAACCTCGTCGCCGACAGGCTGAGCCGTCTCGAGACCGCCCTCCCCGACACCGCGCGGGCGCTGAAGGCGCGGCACCAGTCCCGCGACTTCCGATGATCCCCGTTCTCGACCCGCGGCTAGCCGGTCCTCAGTCCTCCGGCGAGGGGTCGGGGTCGCCGAGCAGGTAGTGGGTCATCAGCCCGGCATGGCGCAGAGGATGCACCGGCTCCGGGATCATCCGGCATTCCGTGTTGTCCCAGAACTGGTCCACTCCGTGTGCGATACGCCGAGCCATCCGGCCGGCCAGGCCGCGGTGAGGGAGGAATGGGTGCGGCCTGGTCGGAGCCCGGAGCTCGGCGCGATAGACGCGCTGCGCGAGCGTGCTCATCTCCTCGTCGCTGAGGAGACCATGGAGGTCCTCCACCAACTGCTTCTCCATCGCCATGGTGGCCCTGAACTCACGACCGACCTCATCCCAGACCTGCGACCAGGTGCGATGGATGGCATGTGCCTCGCCGTACAGCTTGGCCTTCACCTGGCTGAGGCTGATCTCGAGCCGCTTGGACTGCTGGACGAAGGCCCGGGCGCGCTGGTCTCCGTCCTCCAGCGCACGTCGGGCAGCGGGGACCAGTACCGCACTGGCGGCCGCGAGGTGGCGGGAGGTGCTGGCGAGGAAGGTGTCGGTGTCCGGGTAGGCCCCCCGCGAGGGTCGGAGCGGCCGTGCGGGCCCGTGACTGGCGATCGCGGCGGCGAGTCGCTCGCCCAGAACGTCGTGGGTCGCCTCGATGGCGAGGTCAAGGATGGTGCCGTAGGACGCGTTCTCGGACATGGTCTCCTCCTCGAAATGCACCCCTTCTTCGAGTGTGCGCCTCCCGTGCAGCTAGGACAAGGTCGGCGATTTCATGCCTGGCGTGAGCTCTGTGTATCCTTCTCGACGGCCTCGTTGGGGGTCGCGCCCCCTTAGCTCAGTGGTAGAGCGCAGTCTTGGTAAGACTGAGGTCATCGGATCAATCCCGATAGGGGGCTCTGAGAACATCCGTTCTCGATGGCGGGATAGCTCAGCTGGTTAGAGCGCACGACTCATAATCGTGAGGTCGCGGGATCGAGCCCCGCTCCCGCTACCACGTAGTCTCGTAGTAGCAAGTTTGAAGTAGGAAGAAGGCCACCGTGGCGAGCAAGAGCTCCGACGTCCGCCCCAAGATCACCTTGGCGTGCGTGGAATGCAAGGAACGCAACTACATCACCAAGAAGAACCGCCGCAACGACCCCGACCGGCTCGAGCTCAAGAAGTTCTGCCCGCGTTGCCGCAAGCACACCGAGCACCGCGAGACTCGCTGATCTCTTCGTCGGTCGGCGGGCGCAACGCGCCGTCTCCAGATCATCGCCACGAGCGGCTTCCCGTCCGGGAGGCCGCTCGTTGCATGTGCCGCCGTGCCGGCCGGTAGCCTCGCGCTCATGCCCGAACTGCTCTCCGATCACACCACGCTGCGCCTCGGCGGTGCCGCGGCTGAGTTCGTGGTCGCGGAGACGGAAGCCGCTCTGATCGATGCCGTCCGGACCGCCGACGACGCGGGCATCCCGCTCCTGGTCCTCGGCGGCGGCAGCAATCTCGTGATCGGCGACGGGGGCTTCGGCGGTCGAGTGGTCCGCATCGGCACGCGCGGCATCTCGACCGATGCCGATCCAGCCGATGATCTGACCTGCCGGAACGCCATCACGGTGACCGCGGAGGCGGGCGAGCCCTGGGACGACTTCGTGGCGCTCGCGGTCTCCTCCGGCTGGATCGGGCTCGAGGCGCTGTCCGGCATCCCCGGCCTGGTCGGCGCCACTCCCATCCAGAACGTCGGCGCGTACGGGCAGGAGGTGTCGAGCACGATCGCCTCGGTCCGTACCTGGGACCGACGCGGCGCGGCTGTCCGCACCTTCGCCGCCGCGGATTGCGACTTCGGCTACCGGATGAGTCGGTTCAAGGCCGAGCCCGGTCGCTACGTGGTGCTGCAGGTCAGCTTCCTCCTGCGGGAGGGCACGCTGGGAGCGCCCATCGCCTATGCCGAGCTCGCCAACGCTCTGGGTGCCGCGGTCGGGGACCGTCGCCCCTTGGGCGACGTGCGCGATGCGGTTCTGGGCCTGCGCCGGAGCAAGGGCATGGTGCTCGACGCCGAGGATCACGACACCTGGAGTGCTGGGTCGTTCTTCATGAACCCGATCGTGGATCCGGCTACCGTCCCCGCTGGTGCCCCGTCCTATCCCCAGCCCGACGCCCGCGTGAAGACGAGTGCCGCCTGGCTGATCGATCACGCAGGCTTCGCCAAGGGATATGGCGGCGACCGGGTCTCGCTCTCGACCAAGCACACGCTCGCGCTGACCAATCGAGGAGGGGCGCGGACGTCCGATCTGCTCGCCTTGGCCGCCGAGATCCGGGACGGTGTGCGGTCGGCCTACGGGATCACGCTGGAACCGGAGCCGGTACTGGTCAACTGCGCGCTGTGAACAGTCCCAGAGCGTTCGTTCCCCCGTCGCCGGTGTCAGTCCCGGCGCCGGCGATCACGAAGATCCAGGCGAGGATGGCCAGGACCAGGAAGATCGTCGAGATGATGCCCAGCACCATGCCGGCCGTGGCATTCCCCTCCGAGTGATAGGCACCGTTGCTGGCGCGCACCTCGCGACGGGCACGCTGACCGAAGAACCATGCGAACGGACCGAGAGCGAAGCCCAGACCCAGGGTCACGAACCCGCCGATGATCGCGCCGAGACCTAGACCCAGGGCCAGCCCGGCCTGCGGATGGTCCCGGGGATAGCCATACGCCTGCGGCGGCAGGTAGTAGTACGGCGGGGGAGGCGGCGGCATCGACGGCGGCACCGAGGGCGGTGGTGGTGGCCATCCGCCCGTGGGCTCGCTCGCGGGAGGCTCCCCGGACTCGCTCATGCCTGCATCATGACAGCCAGGCGTCGATGTCTCGCAGCGTTTCGGCCTTGAGCTCCTCCGGCGCGCGGCTGCCCCGGATGGAGTCACGAGCGAGGTCCGCGAGCGAGGCCTCATCGAAGCCGTGGACCGAGCGAGCCGCCTCGTACTGGGCGACCAGACGTGAGCCGAAGAGCAGCGGATCGTCCGCGCCGAGTGCGATCCGCGCCCCCGCCCGTTTGAGAGTGCGCAGTGGCACGGCGGCCTGATCGCGATAGACCCCGAGCGACACGTTCGACGACGGGCACACCTCCAGAGTGATCTCCGCACGAGCGATCAGGTCGAGGAGCTCCGGGTCCTCCGCGGCCCGGACGCCGTGGCCGAGCCGCGTGGCGTGCAGGTGGTCGATGCATTGGCGTGCCGAGTCGGCCCCGAGGAGCTCTCCGCCGTGAGGGGCGAGCAGCAGGCCGGCACGCTCGGCGATCGCGAACGCCGGTGCGAAGTCGCTCGTCCGTCCCCGTCGCTCGTCGTTGGAGAGACCGAAGCCGACCACACCCTGCCCTGCGTAGTGCGCCGCCAGGCGGGCCAGCGTGCGGGCGTCGAGGGGATGGCGCGTGCGATTGGCCGCGATGATCACCCCGACTCCGATGCCCGCAGAGCGCTCCGCCTCCCGAGCGGCGTCGAGAACGAGCTCGGTGAAGGCGCTGATGCCGCCGAACCGGGCGGAGTAGCCGCTGTGGTCCACCTGGATCTCCA
>JBQCJL010000436.1:0-2174 GCA_051952795.1 Marmoricola sp. | reverse complement strand
ACCAGCACGCGCCAGAGGGGCTGCTGCTTGGCGGCGTCGAGGTTCGCGAGCAGCTTCGAGGCATTGGCGCTGAGCTGAGGTCCTTCCTCGCGACCCTTGGGCGCCCGCGTGAACAGCGGCGTACTGAGCAGCTTCTCGGCCGTGAGGTCGAAGATGTCGCCCTCGTTGGTCAACGCCCCGGACTCGAGCAGGGCGACCGCTGCCTCGTAGCCGAGCCCTTCGATGTCGAACGCCCCCCGCGACGCCACGTGGAAGACGCGCTCGCGCACCTGAGCGGGACAGTTCTGATGATTGGGGCACCGCAGGTCCCGGTCGCCCTCCTTCTGCTGGGTGAGCGGCGTCCCGCAGGAGGGGCACTCGGTGGGCATCACCCATTCCGGGAGCCCTTCGGGTCGCAGCCCCAGGACCGGCCCAAGGATCTCCGGGATGACGTCACCGGCCTTCCGCAGGATGACGGTGTCACCGGGGCGCACGTCCTTGCGCTTGACCTCGTAGGCGTTGTGGAGGGTCGCCATCTCCACCGTCGAGCCGGCGACCTTGGTCGGCTCCATCCGTCCGAACGGGGTCACCCTGCCGGTGCGACCGGTGTTGACCAGGATCGCGAGCAGCTTGGCGTTGACCTCCTCCGGCGGGTACTTCCAGGCGATCGCCCACCGCGGCGCTCGGGAGGTGGAGCCGAGGCGACGTTGGGTGGCGATGTCGTCGACCTTGACCACGACGCCGTCGATCTCGTGCTCGACGTCGTGACGATGCTCGCCGTAGTAGGCGATGAACTCGCGGACGGCCTGCAGGTCGGGCAGCACCCGGACCCGGTCGGAGATCGGCAGTCCCCAAGCCTTCAGCGCCTCGTAGGCCTGCGATTGGGTGGTCGGCTCAAAGCCCTCGCGTGCACCGATGCCGTGACAGACCATGCCGAGGTCACGCTCGGCGGTGATGCGCGGATCCTTCTGGCGCAGTGAGCCCGCGGCCGAGTTGCGGGGATTCGCGAACATCGGCTTGCCAGCGTCGACCAGAGACGCGTTCAGCTTGTCGAACGCCTCTAAGGAGAGGAAGACCTCCCCGCGGACCTCGACGCGAGCGGGGACCGGGAACTCGGGAGTTCCGCTGAGCTGGTGCGGGATGACTTTGATGGTCTTCACGTTGGCGGTGACGTCCTCCCCGGTGCGCCCGTCGCCACGGGTCAGCGCACGGACCAGGCGGCCCTGCTCGTAGAGGAGGTTGATCGCGAGGCCGTCCACCTTCAGCTCGCACAGGTAGCCGGACACGGTCACGCCGTCGCGATCGATGCGCGCCGACCACGCCGCGAGCTCCTCGTCGGTGAACGCGTTGTCCAGGCTCTCCATGCGCTGCAGGTGGTCCACCGCCGCGAAGCTCGCCGACACGGCTCCCCCCACCTTCTGCGTGGGCGAGTCGGGCGTCCGCAGCTCGGGGTTCGTCTCCTCCAGGGCCTCGAGGCGACGCATCTTCTGATCGAAGTCAGCGTCGGAGAGGGTCGGATCGTCGAGGACGTAGTAGCGCCAGCGTGCGTTCTCGACCTCCTCCGAAAGTTGTCGGTGCTCGATGCGAGGGTCGAGTGGTGCCTGGTCCTGAGCCACACCCCCATCTTTCCGTGCGCCACCGACAGTTCAACCAGCGCCTCGAGCCGGGACCGGCGCGAGGCCGCCCCAGGACCGAGTTGCATCGGATGAAACGAAGGCGTACCGTCTGATGAAACGAAACTGTTTCGTTCTAACTTCGTTCGACATCATCCCCGAGAGGTACCCGATGGTTCCCCAGATCCGACCTCGAGTCGAAGGCGATCGCGAGGAAGAGATCCTCGAGAGCGCTCTCGCGCTGCTCGTCGAGGTGGGTTACCACCGGCTGACCTTGGACGCGGTCGCCCGTCAGGCGCACGCATCCAAGGCCACGCTCTACCGCCGTTGGGAGTCCAAGCCGGCACTCGTGATCGACGCCCTGATGAAGGCCAAGGACATGCCCGACCCGGAGCTGCCCGACACGGGCAGCCTGCGGGGGGACCTGATCGCCGCGTTCTGCGGTCAGCACGGCATGGCCAACTCGCGTGCCACCGAGGTGCTCGGCGCGGTCATGACCGCGGTCAGCACCGACGAGGAGTTCGCCCGCCTGTTCCGCGAGCGGTTCATCGCACCCAAGCTGGCGGTCACGGAGGCGATCTA
>JBQCJL010000435.1:0-14270 GCA_051952795.1 Marmoricola sp. | reverse complement strand
CGCCGTGAAGACCATCGTGGCCAGCGGAGCCGAGACCGCGATGCTGGTGAGCCACGGTGCTGCCATCAGGACCTGGATCGGCCACCGGTGCGACCTCACCGACTGGGACGGCGCAGCCTTCTCCTCGCTGCCCAACACCGGCGTCATCGAGCTGGAGGGCACGATCGACGATTGGCGCGTGCTGAGCTGGGACCGCCGCGAGGTTGGCGGGGTCGACCCGTACACCCGGTCCTAGGATCCTGCCCATGCGAGTGCTGGTCACCGGTGGTGCGGGGTTCATCGGGTCGAACTTCGTGCACTACCTCGTCGAGCGCACCGAGGCCACGGTCACGGTGCTGGACAAGCTGACCTATGCCGCCTCGCGTGAGTCGCTGGCCGGCCTGCCCTCGGAGCGGGTAGGGCTAGTCGTCGGAGATGTCGCGGACGCGGCACTCGTCGACGAGCTGGTCGGCCAGGCCGACGGCGTCGTCCACTACGCAGCCGAGTCCCACAACGACAACTCCCTGATCGACCCGACTCCCTTCGTGCACACCAATCTGGTCGGCACGTTCACCCTGCTCGAGGCCGTGCGCAAGCACGACGTCCGCTACCACCACATCTCCACCGACGAGGTCTACGGCGACCTCGCGCTCGACGATCCGACCCGTTTCACCGAGGCCACGCCGTACAACCCCAGCAGCCCCTACTCGTCGACCAAGGCGGGCTCCGATCTGCTGGTCCGCGCCTGGGTGCGCAGCTTCGGGGTACGCGCCACGATCAGCAACTGCTCCAACAACTACGGCCCCTGGCAGCACATCGAGAAGTTCGTTCCGCGCCAGATCACCAACGTCATCGACGGCACCCGGCCCAAGCTCTACGGGGCCGGGCTCAACGTCCGCGACTGGATCCACGCCGACGATCACTCCTCCGCCGTGTGGACGATCCTGCAGCACGGTCGCATCGGCGAGACGTATCTGATCGGTGCCGACGGGGAGCGGAGCAACCTCGACACCGTCCGACTGATCCTGCGGCTGATGGGTCACGACGAGGACGACTTCGACCACGTGGTCGATCGCGCCGGCCACGACCTGCGCTACGCCATCGATGCGACGAAGCTCCGCACCGAGCTCGGCTGGCGACCCTCCTTCCCGGACTTCGAGGCGGGGATGGCCGCCACGATCCAGTGGTATCGGGACAACGAGGACTGGTGGCGCCCGCACAAGGCGCGGACCGAGGCGATGTACGCCTCCCAAGGACAGTGAACGTGACCACCGAGCTCACCCTCGAACGCACCCCGATCCCCGGGATGGTGGTGCTGCGCCTCCCCGTCCTCACCGACGCCCGCGGCTGGTTCAAGGAGAACTGGCAGCGGGCCAAGATGACCGCGCTGGGCCTCCCCGACTTCGGACCCGTCCAGAACAACGTGTCGTTCAACGCCAGCCGCGGCACCACCCGCGGCATCCATACCGAGCCGTGGGACAAGCTGGTCTCGGTCGTCACCGGGCGCGTGTTCGCCGCCTGGGTGGACATGCGCGCCGGCACGTCGTTCGGGACGGTCTTCCACCTCGAGCTCGACCCCGGGACCACGGTGTTCGTGCCGCGCGGCGTCGGCAACTCGTACCAGACCCTCGAGGACGGCACGGTCTATTCGTATCTGGTCAACGATCACTGGCGACCGGGCGTCACCTACCCGGCGCTCCAGCTCGGTGATCCGACGGTGGCCATCCCCTGGCCGATCCCGCTCTCGGAGGCGGAGATCTCCGAGAAGGATCAGCACAACCCGCTGCTCGCCGACGCGACGCCGGTACCTGCGCCGAAGACGCTGATCATCGGGAACCGCGGGCAGCTCGGACGCGCGCTCGCCGAGGCCTTCCCCGACGCTGACGGCGTCGACATCGATCAGCTCGACCTGACCGACTCCGACCAGGTCGCATCCTTTCCCTGGGGCGACTACACGGTGCTCCTCAACGCGGCTGCCTACACCGCCGTCGACGACGCCGAGACCCCGGAGGGGCGGGTCGCGTGCTGGGCCGCGAACGCATCCGCGCCGGCGACGCTCGCGCGGATCGCTTCGAAGCATCGCCAGGTCCTGGTCCACTACTCCACCGACTACGTGTTCGACGGCAGCCGACCGATCCACACGGAGGACGAGCCCCTCTCGCCTCTCGGCGTCTACGGCCAGAGCAAGGCCGCCGGCGACCTAGCCGTCGCTGGAGCACCCCACCACTACCTGCTGCGCACCAGCTGGGTGGTCGGGGACGGCAGGAACTTCGTGCGGACCATGCACGCCCTTGCCACCCGGGGCGACAGCCCGACCGTGGTCGACGATCAGGTCGGCCGCCTGACCTTCACCTCCGAACTCGCGCGTGCCACCAGGCACCTGCTGGAGACGAGCGCTCCCTACGGGACCTACAACGCCACCAACGCCGGCACCTCCCGGAGCTGGGCCGATTGGGCCAAGCGCGTGTTCGCGTTGAGCGGTCGCTCGGCCGACGACGTGGCGACCACGACGACCGAGGCCTGGGCCGAGGGCAGGGTGGTCGCGCCGCGACCACGCAACAGCGAGATGGACCTGACCAAGCTGCGAGCCGCCGGCTTCGCTCCCCAGGATGCCGACGAGGCGCTCGCGGCCTACCTCCGCACGCTCTGAGCTTGACCTTGCCTAGAACACCCGGGGGACGAAGGTCTGTTCACGCATCGGCGTCCGGACGTAGGGGATCTTCTTCATCTCCGGCAAGGTGACCGGCTCGGGGACGACGTCGACGTAGTCGAACTGGCTCAGCAGATGCCGGATGCAGTTCAGCCGGGCCGCTCGCTTGTCATCCGAGGGCACTACCCACCACGGTGCCTGCTCGATGTCGGTGTACTCGAAGGTGGTGTCCTTGGCCATCGAGTAGCGGACGTAGAGCTCATGCTCCGCCAGATCGATGTCCGAGAGCTTCCAGCGCTTCAACGGTTCGTCGTTGCGGGCCTCGAAGCGCTTGGTCTGCTCGGCGTAGGACACCGAGAACCAGTACTTGAGCACGATGATCCCCGACCGCACGAGCATCCGCTCGAGCTCGGGTGCGGCCCGCAGGAACTCCGCGTGCTCCTCCTCGGTGCAGAAGTTCATCACCCACTCGACGTTCGACCGGTTGTACCAGGAACGGTCGAAGAGGACCATCTCGCCGGCGGCGGGGAGGAAGGGGATGTACCGCTGGAAGTACCACTGCGTGCGCTCGCGCTCGGTGGGCTTGGGGAGTGCCACCACCTTGACCGTGCGTGGGCTCGTCCGCTCGGTGATCCGCTTGATCACGCCACCCTTGCCGGCCGAGCCGCGTCCCTCGAAGATGACCAGGACCTTCAGCCCCTGCGACTGGACCCAGTACTGGAGCAGCACCAGCTGCTCCTGGAGCCGCTTGATCTCCTCGTCATAGACGCTCTTCTTGAGCTTGCCGTTGGACTTGTAGTCGTCCGGGTTGCCTGTCGGAGGTGCCAGTACCGCGTCGTCCGCGCCCTCAGGAGGTTTCGCCATACGTCCAGCCTCTCTCGGGCGCCCTGATCAGGCGAAGTGGATGATGCTGATGATTCCTGCAACGAGGCAGTACGCGACGAACGGGTAGAGCGTGCGCGTCCTCATGTAGCGGGCCAGGAAGGCCACCGCGACGAAGGCCGCCACGAAGGCTGCGATCGATCCGACGATGACCTGGCCGTGGATGTGGGAGTTCTCGGGCTTGAAGAGCTCGGGCAGCTTGAGCAGCCCCGCGCCGAGGATCACCGGCGTCGCGAGCAGGAAGGCGAAGTGCGTCGCCTTCGCGTGATCCAGGCCGCGCAGCAGGCCAGCCGAGATCGTGACCCCGGACCGCGAGATGCCCGGGAACAGCGCCAGAGCCTGACTTGCGCCGATGACGGTGGCCTCGCCGAAGCCGAGGGAGGCGAAGTCCTCCGCGTCCGAGCCGCCGCGGCTCATCTCCGCGGCGTGCGCACCCCCCGATCGAGCCTGCGAGCGCCGAGTCAGTCGCTCCACGACGAGGAGGATCACGCCGTTGATCGTGAGGAAGATGGCCGCATCACGCGGGCTTCCGAACACATGCCGCAGCTTCTTGTCGGCGATGAGCCCGAGGATGCCGACGGGAATCGTGGCGATGATGAGCAGGGCGGCGAGCCGCGAGCGCGCCGAGGCGATCGAGCGGGTCCGGACGATGTCGACGACGCCGAGGACCACCTGCACCCAGTCGCGCCAGTAGTAGAGGACCAACGCGATCGCCGTCGCCACATGCAGGGCCACGATGAACGCCAGGAACGGAGAGTTCGCGGTGGAGTCCTGCGACTTGACCATCGCACTCCACGAGCCGCCGAGCCAGGCGGGCACCAGGATCGAATGGCCCAGGCTCGAGATCGGGAACAGCTCGGCGACGCCTTGCAGCGCACCCATCACGATCGCCTGCAGGTAGGACAAGTGGAACGACGGGTCCACGCGGCATCTCCATCTCGGTCGGCCGAGCCATCGAGGGCTCAAGGTGAGCCCAAAGTAACGGACACCGGGCGACCTGACCGCCATCTGTCGCTGGCCAGGAACCGGTTCTCACCCCAGTTAGCATGACGATGCCCTGAACGCAGGGACCGGTACGAAAGGCAAGGCTGTGAACACCACCCACTCCGACTACCAGTTGAGTCAACTCGACCAACTGGAGGCTGAGTCCATCCACATCTTCCGTGAGGTGGCGGCCGAGTTCGAGAAGCCGGTTCTGATGTTCTCGGGCGGCAAGGACTCCATCGTGATGCTGCGGCTCGCGGAGAAGGCGTTCTATCCCGCCAAGATTCCGTTCCCCGTGCTGCAGGTCGACACCGGCTACGACTTCCCCGAGGTGCTCGCCACCCGCGACAGCTGGGTCGACCGGCTCGGCGTACGGCTGGTGGTCGCCAGTGTCGAGCAGGCGATCAAGGACGGCGTCGTCGTCGACGACGGCAAGACGTCACGCAATCGGCTCCAGATCGGCACCCTGCTGAACGCCATCGAGGAGGAAGGCTTCACGGCCGCCTTCGGGGGCGGCCGCCGGGACGAGGAGAAGGCCCGCGCCAAGGAGCGGGTCTACTCCCACCGCGACGAGTTCGGCCAGTGGGACCCCAAGAACCAGCGCCCCGAGCTATGGAGCCTCTACAACGGCCGGCTGCACGAGGGCGAGCACATGCGCATCTTCCCCCTGTCCAACTGGACCGAGCTCGACATCTGGCACTACATCGCTCAGGAGCAGATCGAGATCCCCTCGATCTACTTCTCTCACCGGCGTCGCGTGTTCGAGCGTGACGGCATGCTGCTGAGCGAATCGGACTTCAACCCGCTGCGCGCCGGCGAGGTGGTCGAGGAGCGCACGGTCCGCTTCCGTACCGTCGGCGACCTCACCCTGACCGGATGCGTCGAGTCCGAGGCGGACACACTCCAGGCCATCATCGACGAGATCTCCATCGCCCGCGTCACCGAGCGTGGCGCGACTCGCGGCGACGACCGCTTCTCCGAGGCCGCCATGGAAGATCGCAAGAAAGAGGGCTACTTCTAATGGATCTGCTTCGGTTCGCGACCGCCGGCTCCGTCGATGACGGGAAGTCGACGCTGATCGGTCGGCTGCTGCTGGACTCCAAGGCGATCTTCGAGGACCAGCTCGAGGCGGTCGAGGCCACCAGCCAGTCCAAGGGCTACGACTACACCGACCTCGCGCTGTTGACCGACGGCCTGCGCTCGGAGCGGGAGCAGGGCATCACGATCGATGTCGCCTACCGCTACTTCGCCACGCCCAACCGCAAGTTCATCATCGCCGACACCCCCGGGCACGTGCAGTACACCCGCAACATGGTCACCGGCGCGTCGACCGCCGACCTCGGACTCGTCCTCGTCGACGCACGCCAGGGCTTGACCGAGCAGTCGCGCCGCCACGCGGTCCTGCTGTCGCTCCTCCGCGTGCCCCACCTGGTGCTCGCGGTCAACAAGATGGACCTGGTCGACTTCGACCAGGAGACCTTCACGCGGATCCACCGTGAGTTCACGTCCTTCGCAACGAAGCTGAACATCCCCGACCTCGAGGTCATCCCGATCTCGGCCCTCCAGGGCGACAACGTGGTCGAGCGTTCGGACAACATGAAGTGGTACTCCGGCCCGACCCTGATGCATCACCTCGAGCACGTCCACGTCGCCTCGGACCGCGACCTGATCGACGCTCGGTTCCCGGTCCAGTACGTCATCCGGCCCAAGTCGGACGCATTCCACGACTACCGCGGCTACGCCGGCCAGGTCGCCGGCGGCGTCCTGAAGAAGGGCGACGAGGTCGTGGTGCTGCCCTCGGGCATGACCAGCCGGATCGCCGGCATCGACCTCTTCGACCAGGAGATCGACGAAGCCTTCCCGCCGATGTCGGTCACGATCCGACTCGAGGACGACGTGGACGTCTCGCGCGGAGACACCATCGCGCGCGTCAACAACGCCCCGACGCCCACCCAGGACGTCGACGCCATGATCTGCTGGATGTCCAGCACGCCGCTGCAGCCGCGCCAGAAGCTGGCCATCAAGCACACCACCCGAACTGGACGCGCCCTCATCAAGGACATCCAATACCGCCTCGACGTCAACACGCTGCATCGTGACCTCGACGCCCAAGGACTCGGCCTCAACGAGATCGGTCGTGTTCAGCTGCGCACCACGGCACCCCTGCTCGCCGACCCGTACTCGAAGAACCGGACTACTGGCTCGTTCATCCTCATCGACGAGGCGACCGGCGTGACCGTCGGCGCGGGCATGATCAACGGCTGACCTCTCCCAACCCATTGCGCAAGCGACGCCGCTGACGGCAGACTCTCAGCAGCGCTTGGGGGCAGGCGACATTCGATCGATCTCTGGGGGACCCATGCGCCGTTTCGCCATCATCGCCACCTGTGTCATCGCGATTCTGGGGCTGACCCAGCCCGCGATGGCCGACAGCACCGTCGCCGTCAAGGGCTTCTGGCTCGACGACTCCACGCTCAATTGGCCGGGCATTGATTCGACGCCGTGCGGCGGAACGGACATCGTGCCGACGTTCTACGACTCGTACCTCGGGATAAAGTCCACCCCCCTCGACAGTGCAAACCTCCCAGCTTCGACACGATCGTGGGAGATCGGATTCAACTCTTCCCCGACCAGCTCCGATGCCTACGGTCCGCAGGTCTTCCCGCAATCTGCCAGCGACCTCCAGACCTTCCAGATCGATGTGAATGGAAGCACCAGTGGCCAGGCGTCGATCTACGCCTGGAACACAGGCAGTGTGTGGGTAGGCAAGGCGGCGGTCAGTGCGCCAGGTTCGGGCTGGCAGACGGTGAACGCAGCCGGACTCACCTACACCTGGAACGATTACACCCTCGACTCACACGGAAACCCCAGCTTGAGCGGCGTCACGCCGGTGACGGCGACCGCCGCCCAATTCGAGGCTAGTCATGGTCTGCCCGCAGACGGCTACATCGCCCAGATCGGATTCGGCTGTGACAACCAGCCCTTCTACTTCCAGAACGTGAAGGTCGGAGCTCCAGGCTCCGTCATGACGGAGAACTTCTCGTCGCTGGCGGACAAGCTCTCCATCAGCCGGTCCTCTTCAAAGGTGGTCGCCGGTAGCGGCGTCAAGATCGCCGGCGGTTCCAAGTTCGGCTACGTGAGCTCGGTGAAGCTGCAATCGCACCCCCTCACTTCCAGCACCTGGACCACCATCGCAACGGTTCCCGTGGGAGCAAGGCACTGCGGTGGCACCACCACGTACGCGTGCTGGTCTCCGTTCTCCAAGGGCGTCTACCCGAAGGTCTCCACGGCCTATCGATGGGTGGACCCCGGAAGCGTTGCAACTGACCCCGGCAAGTCGAGCGCGACAACGGTCTACGTCGCCACGCGCATCAGCGCCACGTGGCCGACTGTCTACCGCGGCCGCACCTTCGGGGTCAGCGGATCGACCTACCCGGCGAAGCCGGGAGCGGTGGTCACCCTCTACGGCAAGCACGGCACGAGCGTCTACACGCTCGGACATGCGACGGTCAGCCGCACCGGAACCTTTCGGGTCTACGGCGCGGTCCACCTGAGCGGCACCTGGTCGTTCTGGATCACCGTTCCCGCACGCACCGGTGACGTCGCCGGCAAGTCCGCGGTGAAGTCCGAATACGTGCACTGAGAAGAGCGGGCGCAGGGAACCTGCCACGATTGCGCCCATGTCCACGATCGAGAACGTCACGCTGGAGACCGTCGGGAACGTCTACTTCGACGGCAAGTGCGTCAGCCACACCTTCTACACCGCCGATGGCACGCGGAAGAGTGCCGGTGTGATCCTGCCGTCGGCGCTCACCTTCGGCACCGCCGCCCCCGAGGTGATGGAGATCCTCAGCGGCGCGTGCACGGTGACGCTCGATGGCGACACGCAGTCCTACGCAGCCGGTCAGTCATTCTCCGTGCCGGGCGACGCGAGCTTCGACATCGAGGTCACCGAGACCCTCAGCTACGTCTGTCACTACGGCTGACGGCGGTCTACGTAGCGCGGCAGCACGTCCACCATGCGCGATCGGGCGGCCCGCTCGCGCGGCGCGAACGCGGTGACGACCTCGCCGAGGCCGTGCACGGTCACCGCGTCATCCGCGGAGGTCAGGACCAGTGACTCGCCGCGTCGCAGCACCGCCTCCTCGGCGGCGGCATTCCGCACGGTCACCTCGCCGCCGGTGCAGATCAGCAGCGTCGGACCAGCCTTGACCACCGGGACGCCATCGTCGTCGGCAGGGCACACCTGCACCACGGCGAGCGCGAACTCGACTCCGGCGGGCGAGAACACCTCAGCATCGCCGAGCTGATAGTCGGGCGTCACCCGAGCCACGCGAGCCATGCCGGTGTCCAAGCAGGCGACCAGCCCGAGGGGATCGATGTGCTTGCTGGTGAGACCGGCGCGCAGCACGTTGTCGGAGTTCGCCATCACCTCCAGGCACATGCCGCTGAGGTGCGCGTGGATGACCCCGGTCTCCAGGAAGGCGGCCTCGCCGGGCTGAAGCGTCATCCGGTTGAGCAGCAGCGAGATGACGACGCCGACATCGTTGGGGAACGCCTCGGCGAGTTCCACCGCGGTGACGTACGCGCGCTTCACATCCAGACCGTGATCGGCCAGCACCTGGCATGCCTTCACCACGGCCGAGATGTCGTCGGAGGTGACCTCGGAGGTCAGCAGCCACTGCAGCCGGCGGACGATGCCCGCGAAGCCGGGGTCCGATCTCAAGTCGGCCGCGAGCTGGCGGGCCAACGGCACGTCGAGAGGGCTGAGGACCCGCAGGATCTCGGCGGTCGGGCGGAAGCCGATGAGCGAGTCGAAGGTGCTCAGCGCATAGACCATCTCGGGCTTGTGGTTGGCGTCCTTGTAGACGCGCTCCGCCGCATCGATCGGCACCCCCGCGGCCTCTTCGATCGCGAAGCCTGCCTCGGCCTGCTCGAGCGAGGGATGAACCTGCAGGGACAGCGGCCGGTCGGCGGCGAGGACCTTCAGCATGAACGGGAGGTCCCCGACCACGTCACGCAGTGCTATCTCGTCAGGTTCGCCGAGGACGACGGACTGGTTCAGGGGGTGCGTACCGATCCACATCTCAGCGACGGGATCGCCGTCGGCGACCGAGCCGGTGAACTGAGGGATCGCGACCGTGGAACCCCAGTCGTACCTCTGTACGCCGTTGCGCAAGCGCTGCACGTGCCGTCTCCTCCAGCTCGGGGCTGCCGCCCCTCCTATGCTCCCAGATTCGGTCGCACGTGCAGGCCCACTTCGGGGTCGACCACGACTTCCTGGTGCGCCACCAGACCGTCGACCTCGATCGGAGCATCCAGAGCAAGGCCCCGTTTCACGAGAGCGAGAGCGATCGGCCCGAGCTCATAGTGACGCGCGCTCGACCCTACAAAACCTACGTCGCGTTGTGCGGCACGGGCTGGCGATCCGGCGTGGGGAAGTCGGTTCTCCGAGCCGTCCAGGTGGAGGAGGGTGAGCCGACGCGGGGGCCGTCCGAGCGTGTGCACGCGCGCCACCGTCTCCTGGCCCCGGTAACAGCCCTTGTCGAGGTGGACCGCGCTGGGCACCCAGCCGACCTCGTTGGGAATCGTGCGGTGGTCGGTGTCGACGCCCATGCGCGGCTCCCCACGCGCGATGCGCAGAGCCTCGAACGCCCAGATTCCGCATGCCGGGCCGACGGCCTCGGCGTAGCTGGTCAGCTGCGCTCGGTCGACGATGTCGTAGCGGCCGGGACCGGCCAGCGGCGCGTCGGCCTCGGGTCGCCAGCACACCGCCAGATCAGCGGTGACGTCGACGACCTCGACGCGCATCATGAAGCGCATGCTGTCCAGGAAGGCGGCGAAGCCTGCTCCCGTGCCCGGCTCGAGATGGGCGACGAAGCTGGAACCGTCGTCGACGCCCCGGAAGGCGTACTCGACGTGACCTTGAGGAGACAGGAGCAAGCCCTCGGTGGGCCGCCCGGCCTCGAGACCCTCGAAGTACTGCGTGGTGAGGTTGTGCAGCCACGTCAGCCGATCGGGTCCGGAGATCCGGACGACGTCACGATGCGACAGGTCGACGAAGCCCTCACCCGTGGCGAGGTGGCGCTGCTCGGTGTTGAACGAGCCGTAGTGCGCGGCCACGGGTGCATCGATGCCGTCAGCCGCGACGGCACCGGGCAGGCTGAGCAGAGGTGAGGCGTTCACATCCCTATCCAACATCGTCCCGGCTCGGAACCATCCCAGGCGCCTGGCAGTCGTCGCACCAGCCGAAGACGGTCAGGTGACCGTAGTCCGGCGTGAAGTCCGCATCGTCGAGCACCGGCCTGAGCGCGGCCTCGACCCGATCGGCGCCCAGGCTGATGACGCGCTGGCAGCCGCGACAGACCAGATGGACGTGCTCGTGGTCGCTGCGGGCGTGGTAGGTCGGCGCTCGATCGGACAAATGCGCATGCCGGATGACTCCGAGCTCATCGAGGAGCTCCAGCGTGCGGTAGACCGTCGAGAGATTGATGGTCGGCGACTGGCGGCGCACCTCGGCATACACCTCGTCGGGGGTGGCGTGGCCCAGGGTCTCGACCGCCTCCAGGACGAGGGCGCGTTGCGGGGTCAGCCGATGGCCGGAGGCGTGGAGCCGCTCCGAGATCGAGGCCGGCCCCGCGGTCACTACTGCCTCACCAGCTGGGCGTGCGTATGCGACTGGAGCTCCTTGCCCTGCGCGGCCATGTCGTAGGCGTAGAGCAGGTCCCCGTTCACGTACCCGTAGAGGCGTTTGCCGCCGGCGTACTCCTGGGCCGTGGCGGTCCGGGCCACCGCATCGGTGACCAGCTCGAAGCGCGGCTGCTCCGGGTGCAGCTCGCCGTACCAGATCTCGACGATGCCGGTGTTGTGCGCCAGGACGAACTCGATCGACCCGTCGGCCTGGGGGCGCAGGAACCCGGTCTCTTGTGCGGCCTCGCGCACCAGGTTCCCCTCGGCGTCCTCGATCCACGAGCGGCTCAGGTAGTGGAAGAACGGGCGGCCGTCCTGCTGGAAGATGATCTCCTGCCCGAACTGGAACGGCTCGATGCCCTCGTACTCACCGTGTCCGTTGCCCGCCCAGGTCCCGATCAACCAGGCCAGCCGGGCGCACTGAGGATGGATGTTGGCCGGAATCTCGAAGGCCATCAGCCCTCCTCGGAGTCGAGCTCGACGGAATCGATCGCATCGTCGATGCGCCTCGCGGACGCGAGGGCGGCCCACGCCCCCGCCACCAGACAGGCGATCAGCACCAGCACGAAGAAGGTCTCCACAGGGTCGAGGGTATCGAGATCGGCCTAGGGTGAGGCCATGCGCAACCTGGTGATCAAGTGCACCGCCGGAGCCGAGGACCCTGAGCGCGTGAACCAGGCCTTCACCGTCGCGGCTGCCGGGCTGGCGGCCGGCGCCTCCGTCTCGCTGTGGCTGACCGGGGAGGCCGCGTGGTTCGCGGTGCCCGGGCGCGCGGAGGAGGTGCAGCTGCCGCTCGCCACGCCGCTGGCCGAGCTCCGCGATCTCGTCGTCGAGGGCGCACGGCTCACGGTCTGCACCCAATGCGCGGCGCGTCGTGGCATCGGGGCTGGCGACGTGATCGAAGGCGTGCGCATCGCCGGCGCGGCGGCTTTCGTCGAGGAAGCTCTCGGCGAGGGCGCGCAAGCGCTGATTTATTAGGAATCTGACAGGATTCGGAGCCGGGGTGCTGCTTGGTGCCGCGAAGGCGATCCCCTAGGGTCATCGCTATGGCACCCACGGGACCGATGAGCCGTTACCGGCGCTGGAAGCGGAAGCGGCTGTCGCACGCGCCCAAGCCGTGGCGCGATCAGCTCTCCACCGCAGGGATCGTCCTGCTGCTCGCGGGCGCTGTCTTCATCGCCATCTACGTGATCCGTCTTCACTGACAGCGCATCGCGCCGACGGTGGCGGCGACCGTCTCGTCTAGACTTCGCACGCCCGACACCGCGGCACTGCACCAGCCATTCACCAGCAACTACGAGGACTGAACACCGTGGACTTCAAAGACCTACTGCGGGTCGCGAGACGCCGCTGGAGGGTGATCGTCGGGGTTCTCGCGCTTGCCATCATCGCCAGTGCCGCCATCTCCTTGGCCACCAAGCCGCAGTACGAGTCGAGCGCCAGCTTGGCGATCTCCACCGACGTCAGCAATGCCCAGGACGCTTTCGGTGTCAGCATCTTCGCCACGGGACGGGTCCAGACCTACGCGAGCCTGGCCACGAGCGGGATCGTCCTCGACCGGGTCATCGCCGCCGGTCACTTCGCCCTGACGCCCGACGAGCTGCGCGCGAAGATCAGCGCGGCTGTTCCCGCCAACACGACGATCATCGACATCACCGCCACGGACTACTCCGCCCGCACGGCCCAGGAGATCGCCCAGGTCGAAGCCGACCAGCTGAGCAAGTACATCGAGGTGTTCGAGACCCCCGCGGGCAAGTCCACCGGCATCGTGAAGGCCGTGGTGAGCAATCCAGCTCAGTTCAACGGATCGCCGGTGTCTCCCCGGACAGCTCTCAACCTGATCCTGGCCGCCCTGCTGGGCCTGATCCTGGGCTTCGCGATCGCGCTCATCCGCGAGACGTTGGACGCGACCATCAAGACGCCGCGGGACGTCGAGTCGGTGACATCGACCCCGATCCTGGGACACGTCGCCTACGACTCGGCTCTGGCCAAGCACCCGCTGCTCACCGACATCGGCAGCCACGACCCGCGGGCCGAGGCCTTCCGCCTCGTTCGCACGAACATGCAGTACCTGAACCCCGACGAGGCGCCGCGCTCGTTCGTGATCACCAGCGCCCTGCCCGGTGAGGGAAAGACCTCCACCTCGACGAACCTCGCGATCGCCCTGGCGCAGGCCGGCAAGCGCGTGCTGCTGGTCGACGGCGACCTGCGGCGCCCCAGCGCGTCGCGGTTGCTCGGCCTTGAGAAGTCCGTCGGCCTCACCACGATCCTCGTCGGCAGGAGCACGATCGAGGAGAGCATCCAGCACCACTCCGTGGGCGGTATCGACTTCCTCGCCAGCGGTCCGCTTCCTCCGAACCCCACGGAGATCCTGCAGGCACGAGCCACCCACGACCTGCTGAAGACGCTCAGCAATATGTACGACGCGGTCATCATCGACGCGCCCCCGCTGCTGCCCGTGGCGGACGCGGCGATCACCGCCACCTACGCGGACGGCGCGATCGTGGTGGCGCGGCACGCCCGCACCACGCGCGACCAGCTCAAGCATGCGATCGCGCGCCTCGACCAGGTCGGTGCGACCACGCTCGGCGTCCTGCTGAACATGTCGCCCAAGCGCGGTGCCGGCCGTTACGACGACACGTACGGCTATGGCTACGGGTACGGGTATGGCTACGGGTATGCCGAGGCTTTCCCGATCAAGCCGGCCCTACCGGAAGAGGCGACCGGCACCGTACGCCGCGACTAGCAGCGCGACGACCACGAACCCTCCGGCCAGCGCACGCTGAACGGGATCCGCGAGCACCGAGGCGATGACACGCTCGGCCCGCTCGCGCACTCTCCATGAGCCCGGACGCCTCCGCGCGCGCTTGCCTGGGCGCGCGGCGGACATGAGCTCGGTCGCATGCTCCGCGAGTGACCACCGATAGGCGCGCTGGTACGCGTCGCCGTACTCCGACGGCACGCCCGTCGGCGCCACGTCGTCGAAGGATGCTCCGGGGTCGTCCATGATCGGACGAGTCTAGGAGCCGACCTCCACGCCCGTGAATCCTGTCCGTCCGCGGGAACAGCGAAGGGGGCCGGAAGC
>JBQCJL010000434.1:0-3025 GCA_051952795.1 Marmoricola sp. | reverse complement strand
CTGGTGATGAGCGACGCCGAGTCGGCGGATCGTCTGGTGGCCACCACGCAGCTCTGGGTCCACGCCACCTCGCTCGGCGGTGTCGAGTCGACGCTCGAGCGTCGGCGGCGCTGGAAGACGGAGTCCGCCACGATCCCGGAGGGACTCATCCGCCTCTCCGTCGGCATCGAGGACGTCGAAGATCTCTGGGCCGACCTGAACCAAGCGCTCGACCAAGCTTCCGAACGCGACTGAGGCGGGCAGTGGCAAGGCCGAGGAGGGAGGCGGGCTGGTAGCCCGTCGACCGACGAGAACGCGGCCAATGGGCGTTTCAGTCGCGTTCGGCCTTCGGCTCTCTTTCGATGAAAGCGTTCATCAGATCCTCTGGTGACATCTCGCCTCGGACCACGGCGTCGACGTGCTCGGCGATAGGCGCATCGACCCCGGTCTCGCGGGCGAGGGCCAGCAGGGAGGAGCAGGACTTGGCGCCTTCGGCCGTCTGCTTGGTGATGGCGACGACCTCTTCGGTCGTCATGCCCTGACCGAGCCGCTCACCGAACGTGCGGTTGCGCGACAGCGGCGACGAACACGTGGCGACCAGGTCGCCGAGGCCGGCCAAGCCCATGAGGGTCAGCGGATCCGCACCCCAGGCCATGCCCAGCCGCGCGGTCTCCGCCAGACCCCGGGTGATGAGCGAGGCCGTGGTGTTGTCCCCGAAGCCTCGACCGACGGCCATGCCGACGCACAGCGCGACCACGTTCTTGTAGGCGCCGCCGAACTCGCATCCGATGACGTCGGTGCTGCGGTAGGGGCGGAACGCCTTGCTGTGGCACATGTCCTGAAGCTGATGGGCCACCGCCTCGTTAGCGCAGGCGACCACGCTCGCGGCAGGTTCCCGGCGCATCACCTCGGGCGAGAGGTTGGGACCGCTGATCACACCGATCCGCTCCGGACCGGCCCCGGTGACCTCGGCGATGATCTCGCTGACCCGCTTCAGGGTGCCGAGCTCCACGCCCTTCATGAGCGACACCAGCGGCGCCGTCTCGGGCAGCAGGTGATTCCACTCGGTGAGGTTCTCCCGCAGG
Source organism: Marmoricola sp. (assembly GCA_051952795.1). Classification (GTDB taxonomy): domain Bacteria; phylum Actinomycetota; class Actinomycetes; order Propionibacteriales; family Nocardioidaceae; genus Marmoricola. Next base: position 1,961 of record JBQCJL010000434.1, on the reverse strand, counting down.
CTCTGCGACGGCACCGCGAGCACGACGACGTCGGCCTGCGCCAAGGCCTTCTCGGGGTCGGGCGTCGCGGTGATCGCGTGGGGCAGCTCGATGCCCGGGTGGTAGTCGGGGTTCTCGTGATCGCGGGTGATGGCCTCGCAGAGCTCCGCGCGTCGGCCCCACATGGTGACGTCGTTGCCGGCATCGGCGAGCACCAGGCTGAAGGCGGTTCCCCAGGCGCCCGCACCCATCACGGTCACCCGGCTCATGCGTCGCCCTCCGCGGAGCGCTCGACCTTGGTGATCCGGCCGATCTCACTGAGGCCCTCACGTCGTGGATCGAAGCGGACGCCCGGCGGAACCTCACCGCGGATCTCGGCCACCAGGTCCGTGATCGCGGACATGATGCGGTCGGTGGCCTCCTGCAGGATCTCCACCGTGATGTCCTTGCCACGCAGGTCGTCGAGGTCGACCGGCTCACCGATGTTGTAGTGCGCGACGTGTCGGGGAGCCACGCTCACCTTGCCACTGTAGGCAGGAAGCGTGTTCTGCGCGCCCCACTGTCCGATGGGGATCACCGGCGCTCCCGACATCAACGCGACCCGGGCCGCGCCCGTCTTGCCCCGCATCGGCCACCCGTCCGGATCGCGGGTGATGGAGCCCTCGGGATAGAACATCACGGCCTCGCCGTTCTTCACGGCCTCGACGGCAGCGGCGAAGGCGACCGCCGCATCGCTGCCCTCGCGAGCAACGGGAATCTGCCCCCAGATGCGCATCAAGGCACCCAGGACCTTGATCTTGAAGAGTCCGTCCTTGGCCAGGAACCGTGGCAGCCGGTGATGGTTGTACATGAGGTGCGCAAGCATCAGCGGATCGATCTTCGAGATGTGGTTGACCGCGACGACGATGCCGCCCGAGGCGGGAATCCGGTCTCCGTGACGCCAGTCGCGTCGGCCGATCGCGACGAGCAGGGGCTTGAGGATGAGGGCTGCCGCACGGAATGCCCACAGGCCTTGTTGCTTGGAGCCGCGGTCGCCAGACATGAGAGCCAGACTAGTGGGGACACCCGCCGATTCGCCTGCAGCGACGACGTGCAAGCGTTGTCGCATGTTCGCGGTTCTGGTGCCCCTCAAACGGCCCGACCGTGCCAAGACGCGACTGGCCCGATCAGGGGTCGTCGACCATCAACGACTCGCGGTCGCCTTCGCCTGGGACACCATCGCGGCTGCGGCTGCTTCACCCCTGGTCGCCGGCGTCTGGGTCGTCACGGACGCTGCGGATCTGGTGCCTCCGGGCGCCGGGCACCTGCCCGATGAGGGCGCCGGCGATCTCACCCGGGGGTTGGCCCGAGCGGCCGCGCGGCTGGCCGAGCAGCAGCCCGCAGCGGGCATTGCCGCTCTCTGTGCCGACCTACCGGCGCTGGGTGCTGGCGACCTGACCGCCGCCCTCGGCGTCGTGGAGCGACGGTCGTTCGTCGCCGATGCCGACGGAACCGGGACGACTCTGCTGGTGGCACCGGGAGGCGTCGACCTCCAACCGCTCTTCGGTGAGAACTCGGCCGAACGTCACGCATCCAGTGGCGCGGTCGCTCTGACCGCCGCCCTTCCGACGCTGCGGCTCGACGTCGACACGGCCGAGGACCTCGCTCGCGCTCGTGAGCTGGGAGTGGGCGGACACACCGCGGCGGTGCTGCTGCGGAACACCTTCTGAAAAGCCGTTGGGCGGCCCTCCCGGAGGAGAGCCGCCCAACGAGCGGTGACGTCTGAACTAGGCCTTCTTGGCCGGAGCCTTCTTAGCGGGCGCCTTCTTGGCCGGAGCCTTCTTGGCGGGAGCCTTCTTGGCCGGCGCCGCCTTCTTGGCGGGCGCCGCCTTCTTGGCCGGAGCCTTCTTCGCCGGAGCCGCCTTCTTGGCGGGCGCCGCCTTCTTAGCGGGCGCCGCCTTCTTGGCCGGAGCCTTCTTCGCCGGAGCCGCCTTCTTAGCGGG
>JBQCJL010000433.1:0-3982 GCA_051952795.1 Marmoricola sp. | reverse complement strand
TCGAAGGACTCCGCGGTGTCGTCGCGATTCGTCACGATCACCTCGACCCCCAAGGGCTCGTAGGCCGCGAGGAGTTCGGCCGGATCGGCGAGGTCCGACTTGGTGAGCACCAGGATCGGCGTCATGTGCGCGTCGAACGCGGCCACCAGGGCTCGGTCGATCAACCGGGGTCGCGGCTCAGGGTCCGCCAGCGCCGTGACGATCAGCAGCTGATCGGCGTTGGCGACGATCACGCGTTCCACGGGGTCGTCGTCATCCGCGGTGCGACGCAGCACCGACGTGCGCTCGGCGATGGTGACGATCCGGGCCAGCGTGCCTTCCGCACCGCTGACGTCGCCGACGAGTCCGACGACGTCGCCGACCACCACACCCTTGCGTCCCAAGGGCCGCGACTTCATTGCGAGCACGGTGCCCTCGCGGTCATCGTCGATGAGCCGACAGGTGATGCGCCCACGATCGACCGTCACCACGACCGCGTCGACCGCGTCGTCGTAGGTGGGCCGATCCTTGGTGCGGGGGCGAGTGCGGCGTCGCGGCCTGTCGTAGCTCTCGGGGTCGTTCTCGTCGTAGCGGGGCATGGGCTACAGACCGACGGCCTTCGTCCAGGCCTCGGCGAACCCGGGGAACGTCTTGGACGTCGTCTCGATGTTCTCCACCTCGACGCCGTCGACCGCGGAGCCGATGACCACGGCGGCATGTGCCATCCGGTGGTCGGCGTAGGTGCGGAACTGGCCGCCGTGCAACGAGCTCGGCTCGATGCGGAGCCCATCCGCGGTCTCCTCCACCTTCGCGCCGAGCCGGGCGAGCTCGGTGGCGAGGGCCGCGAGGCGATCGGTCTCGTGCCCGCGGATGTGCGCGATGCCGTACAGGTGCGAGGGCGAGTCGGCCAGAGCGCAGAGCGCGGCCAGCGCTGGCGTGAGCTCGCCGAGATCGTGGAGGTCGACCTCGATGCCGTGGATCGCGCCGGTGCCGGAGATCGTGAGCCCGTCGGCCGTCAGGGCGATGTCCGCACCCATGCGGGTCAGGAGACCTCGGAGGGCATCACCCGGCTGCGTGGTCTGGGCGGGCCAGTGCGGGATCGTGACGCTGCCACCCGTCGTCATGGCCAGCATGAGGAAGGGCGCCGCGTTCGAGAGATCGGGCTCGATGTCCACGTCGACGGCCCGCACGATGCCGGGTTCGACTCGCCAGCGGTTCGGCTTGTCGTCCTCGACGACGATGCCGTGGTCCCGCAGGCAGGCCACGGTCATGTCCAGGTGCGGCTGGGAGGGGATCGGGCTGCCGGCGTGCTCGACCTCGATGCCCCGCGCGTAGCGGGGGGCGGCGAGCAGTAGGGCCGACACGAACTGGCTGGAGGCGGAGGCGTCGATCTGGACGGTGCCACCGGCGAGGTGCGCATCGCCATGGACGGTGAAGGGCAGGGAGCCGCGGCCGTCGTCGTCGATGCGAGTGCCCAATCCCCTGAGGGCTGTGATCATGCTGGTCATCGGGCGCGACCGAGCATGCTCGTCGCCGTCGAAGCGAGCCAGCGTCGGCACGGACGCGGCCACCGCGGGAACGAACCGCATCACCGTCCCCGCGAGCCCGCAGTCGATGGTCGCCGTCGACGGCGCGTCCCGGATCGGCGTTACCTGCCAGTCATCGCCCGCCGTATCGATGGTCGCGCCGAGCGACTCCAGAGCCGCGGCCATGAGCTCGGTGTCCCGCGAGCGGAGCGGGCGGCGCACCCAACTGGGACCGTCGGCGATGGCGGCCAGGACCAGTGCCCGGTTGGTCAGCGATTTGGAGCCGGGCAGCTCGACGACGGCCTCGACCGCGTCGCCGACCGGAGCTGACCACCACATGGGTCGAAGGCTATCGGTCACTACGCTGGCGATATGTGTGGGCGCTACGCATCCAGCCGGGACGCCGACGCCATCGTCGACGAGTTCGACGTGGAGGAATCGTTGGCGCCGGCGATCGAGCCCAACTACAACGTCGCGCCGACCACGCCGGTCTACGCCGTGCTCGAAAGGCCCGCCAAGGAGGAGCGACCTCAGCAACGGCAGCTGCGCCTGCTGACCTGGGGCCTGGTGCCGTCCTGGGCCAAGGACGCCGGCATCGGCAGTCGGCTCATCAATGCGCGGCTGGAGACGGCGGCGGAGAAGCCGGCGTTCCGTCGCGCCTTCGAGCGTCGCCGGGCCATCATCCCCGCGGACGGCTACTACGAGTGGTACGCCGGCTCGATGGACGGCAACGCGGGGTCGAAGCCCAAGAAGCAGCCGTACTTCATCTCCCCCGAGGACGGATCCATCCTGGCGATGGCGGGGCTCTACGAGATCTGGCGCGACCCGAGCAAGCCCGAGGACGCCGAGGATCGCTTCCGCTGGACGATGACCATCATCACGACGTCCGCGGAGGACGCGCTGGGTCACGTGCACGACCGGATGCCCCTGATGCTGGATCGCGACGGCTACGACGCCTGGCTGGACCCGACCCTGACGAATGTCGCCGAGGTCACCTCGCTCCTGCAGCCCGCCGCCCCCGGTCGGTTGCTCGCGGTGCCGGTGAGCACCCTGGTCTCGAACGTCCGCAACAACGGACCGGAGCTCATCGAGCCGATCCCGCTCGAGGGCCTCGATGCGCGGTAAGCAGATCGCGACGCCCCACGGGCCAGCCCGCGTCGCCCGGCTGCACACCGTGGCCGACCCGGTGGCGACGCTCCTGCTGACCCACGGCGCAGGGGGCGGAATCGACGCGATCGATCTGCAGGCCCTCGCCGCTCGCCTGCCCGAGCACGGCTTCGAGGTGCGGCTGATCGAGATGCCGTGGCGGGTCGCGGGCAAGAAGGTCGCGTCCCGTCCCGCCGTTCTGGACGAGTGCTTCCGAGCCGTCCACGCCGCGTTGAAGCTCTCCGGGCCGGTGGTGATCGGAGGGCGCAGCGCCGGAGCTCGGGTCGCATGCCGGCTCGCGACCCCGCTGGCGGTGGACGGCGTCCTGGCGCTGGCGTTTCCGCTGCACCCGCCCGGTCGTCCCGAGTCCTCGCGTCTGGCCGAACTGCGCCTGGCCACCTGCCCTCGCCTCGTGGTGCAGGGCGAGCGCGACACCTTCGGCGGTCCGGGAGAGTTTCCGCCCGACACGAAGCCCGTGCCCGTTCCGTTCGCCGACCATTCCCTCAAGGTGCCCCAGCGTGCTCCTGTGACGCAGGAGGCGACGCTCGACCTCATCGTCGACGCTGTGCTGTCGTGGTTGGGGACGGCGATCGGCTGAGCCTGCCGGAATGATTCCCCGGAGTTCCGTGTTCTGATCACATGCTCATGACGATGGACGCGCCGGCCAGCACGGGTCGTGACCTAGGCTGGAGAGCGATGAGTGAGAGTACTGACGACATCGGCGGCGACCTCGATCAGGCGGCCAAGCAACTGCGCTTCGAGGCGGAGGCTCTGCCCTACCTGGATCAGCTGTACTCCGCCGCGATGCGGATGACCCGCAATCCGAGCGACGCCGAGGACCTCGTCCAGGAGACGTTCGCCAAGGCGTATGCGGCCTTCCACCAGTACCAGCCGGGCACGAACCTCAAGGCTTGGCTGTACCGGATCCTGACCAATACGTTCATCAACACCTATCGCAAGAAGCAGCGCCAGCCGCAGCAGTCGATGGCCGAGGACGTCGAGGACTGGCAGCTCGCCCGCTCGGAGTCCCACACCTCCGCCGGTCTGAAGTCCGCCGAGACCGAGGCCCTGGAGCACCTACCCGATTCGGATGTGAAGCGGGCGCTGGCTCAGCTGCCCGATGACTTCCGACTCGCGGTCTACCTCGCCGACGTCGAGGGATTCCCGTACAAGGAGATCGCCGAGATCATGGATACGCCGATCGGCACCGTGATGTCGCGACTGCACCGTGGACGCCGCCAGCTCCGTGAGCTGCTGTCGGACTACGTGCGCGAGAACGACCTCCTTTCCAGCACGACCCGAGGGGCGACATCGTGAACGAGACCGACAAG
>JBQCJL010000432.1:0-2633 GCA_051952795.1 Marmoricola sp. | reverse complement strand
GGCGTCTCCTCGGTCCCCTACCTCTCCCGCATCGAGGCCGGATCGCGGAAGCCCGGGCTCGACCTCCTGACGATCTTCGCCGAGCGCACCAGCACCACCCCGGCGGCGCTCCAGCGCGGCCTACCCGACGAGCTCCACGCCGAGATCGAGCTAGAGCTCCAATACGCGGCGCTCGAGCTGTCGACGGGCGCGGCGCGGGCCGCGCTGGAGCGGCTCGACGCGCTCCGGCCGAGGATCCCCGACGACTACCGCGGCCCCATGCGGCCCCACGCCGCTCGTCTTCGCGCAGGCGCGCTGGAGGGCACCGGGGACATCGAGACCGCCATCCGCGTGCTCGAGGACCTCCTCGATGCGGAGCCGGACGGGACGACCTGGATCGCGATCGCCACCGCTCTCAGCCGCTGCTATCGCCAGGCAGGACAGCTCAGATCAGCGGTCGAGGTCGGCGAACGCGCGCGGACCCGGCTCTCCGCCCTCGAACTGGAGGGCACCACCGCGGGCATCCAACTCAGCCTCACGGTCGCTGGGGCCCTCTTCGAGCGCGGCGACGTCGCCGATGCCATCGACGTGTGCACCAGGGCGATCGCGCAGTCGGAGCGGATCGAGTCGGCCGTGGCCAAGGCGTCGGCCTACTGGAACGCGAGTGTCATCGAGTCCCGACGCGGTAACACCGCGGCGGCCCTGGACTACGCGCGGACCGCGATGCCCCTGATGGAGGCCGCGCAGGACGCGCGGCACATCGCGCGATTGCGCAGTCAGTACGGCATCCTGCAGCTGCGCAGCGGCGACACCGCCGCAGCTCGGACCACCCTCCGCGAGGCGCTGTCCGCGCTCGAGACCTCGGCGTCATCAAGTCCGGATCGGACCACCACCCGGATGGCACTCGCCGAGGCCGAGCTCCAGGCGGGGGACGCCGCGACCGCGCGAACCGTCCTCGCCGCGATCGAGCCGGAGGAACTGGCCGCATCCCCGTCGGTGGCGGCTGAGCACGCCATGCTGCAAGGGCGACTGGCCCTGGCGGATCAAGCGACCGACGAGGCGATCCGCCGGTTTCGCCAAGCCCTCGACATCCTCCACGGCATCGCAGCGGACCGAGGACTCGGCGAGATCTGGTTCGAGCTCGGCAATCTGCTCGAGGACGTCGGCGACGCGGAAGCGGCCCAGACCGCCTATCGCGCGGCAGCGGCGTCGGCCGGGTTCGCCGCGCGGACGAGCGCGCGGCTCACCTCGTCCTAGCAACGGCTCAACAGCACCAGATCACGCGGAACGCATGCGGCTACCCCGCCTCCATCGCCGCTGCGCTGGACACCACCCCCAGCGATGTCACTACCGCGACCAAGCCGCCCGCCACCATCACCTTGATCCAACCCGCCATCTGACCACTCCGCTCTCCCGGACCACGCCGGATGCGTGATCTGCGGGGCGGATAGCCCGGTGGCGAGGCGCCCAACCGCGCTCAGCGGATCTGTGGATCAGCGGCGTCGGGGAACCGGCTGGCAGCGGGGACAGAAGAAGGACGAGCGGTTCATGAACGCGACCCGCCGGATCGGCGTCCCGCAGCGACTGCAAGGGCGTCCCTCCTGGCCGTAGGCGTCCAGCGAGCGATCGAAGTAGCCGCTCTCGCCGTTGACGTTGACGTAGAGCGCATCGAAGGACGTGCCGCCCTGCGCCAGGGCCGAGGTCATCACCTCACGGACGGCACCGAGCAGTGCACGCACCTGCGGCCGTGACAGCGCGGTTCCTGGCCGCTCGCCGTGGATCCCAGCCCGCCACAGACCCTCGTCGGCGTAGATGTTGCCGACACCGGAGATCACCGTCTGGTTGAGGAGGATGCGCTTGATGCCGGACGACGATCGTCGGACCCGGGCCACGAAGGTCTCGTCATCGAACCTCGGGTCGAGCGGATCGAGCGCGATGTGGGCGATCTCCGCGGGCACCGAGGCTCCTCCGGGCGAGAGTGCCAGCCCTCCGAACATGCGCTGATCGACGAAGCGCAGCTCCGGGCCGTCCGCGAGGCTGAAGCGCACCCGCAGGTGCCGCTCCGCGGCGGCGACCGGCGACTGCACCAACATCTGTCCACTCATGCCGAGGTGGACGAGCAGGGCGTCACCCACCGACGGGTCGTCGAGCGCCAGCCACAGGTACTTGCCGCGGCGGCGGGCGGCCACGAAGCGGCGCCCGGTGAGACCCAGCGCGAAGTCCTCGGGTCCGGCGAGGTGGCGCCGGACTGGACGAGGATGCAGCACCTCGACCTGCTCGATGGGCCGCTCCAGCACATGCGCCTCGAGGCCGCGGCGGACGACCTCGACCTCGGGCAGCTCAGGCATCCTGAGCGACGAGCTCGGTGTAGGCCGTCTCGGCGGCCTGTTGCTCGGCCTCCGTCTTGGAACGGCCGACGCCATGGCCGTAGAGGCCCGCGCGGACCTGGACCTGGGCCGTGAACACCTTGGCGTGATCAGGACCCTCGTCGGTGATCACGTAGGAGGGCGAGCCGAGCTCGCGCTCGGCGCAGAGCTCCTGGAGGCTGGTCTTCCAGTCGAGCGCGGCGCCGAGATCGGCGGCGCGCGCCAGCAGCGGGTCGAAGAGGCGGCGGATCACCGGGGCGGCGGCCGCATAGCCCTCACCTTCGGGTG
>JBQCJL010000431.1:0-25218 GCA_051952795.1 Marmoricola sp. | reverse complement strand
CGAGCGCCTTCTGCAACTGCGTCAGGTCGATGTTCCCGGTGGTGGTCGTCAGGTCGTCGAGCGCATGCACGATGTCGTAGCTGGCCGAGGTGCGGTTCAGCGTGATGGTGGCCCCGTCGGCCATGGTGTCGCTGCCCACCGGCTGCAGCCGCAGGTACTTCTCCCCCAGCAGGTTCAGCACCTCGATGGACGCGAGGGTGTCGCGACCGAAGCTGGCCCCGTGGACGTCGAAGTCGACGCGCACGTGCGGAGCGCCCCTGCCGGCGCCCTCCTCGACCGTGATGCCGTTGACGCGGCCGACCCGGATGCCCGCGATCTCGACGATGTCGCCGGGCTTGAGGCCGCTCGCGTCGGTGAAGTCCGCGTGGTAGCCCGTCCCGCGGAAGCCCGGGAACTTCTGCAGATTGAACGCAGCCGCCATCACCACCAGCAGCACCACGATGCTGATGAGTCCCAGGCGGCCGAGCTGCCGATCCGTACGCTGCGCCATCAGTTCGCACACCTCGGAACGGTGCTGTAGACCGACAGGTTCTTGTTGATCTCGTCCTGCAGCTGGAGCAAGGCTCCGTTCGCCTGGTCCTTGGCCGCGCCGGTCAGACCCAGGATGGTGCCGAGCTGCGGCAGCTTCACCGTCGCGATGAAGTCGCAGAGGTAGTAGTTGTACCAGGACCCGAAGGTTCCGATCCGGGCCTGGCGTCGGAGCTCGGTGGGCAGACGCTGCAGCGTCGCCGACAGCAGCGCCTTGGACTGCGGCTTGTTGAGCAGGACCATCACCCGGCGAAGCTGCGCGATGTCCTCCTTGGCGAAGGGACGGGCCTGGGTGACGAGCTCGGCAAGCTGCTGGGTCAGGGTGGACACGTCCTGCAGTGAAGCGCCGATGGTGGCCCGATCCCTGGCCAGATTGCCCATCCACCCCCGCAGCTGGACCAGGAGGGTGTCGAGCTGGCGGTGGTGCTGATCGACGGTGTCCAAGGTGCCCGACAGGTTGTCGATCACCTGGGTGATGAGCTGGTTGCGGTCGGCCAGGGTGTTGGTCAGCGAAGCCGTGTGCGCGAGGAGCTGCTGCACGGTCCCGCCCTCGCCCTGGAGCACCTGGACGATGTTCAACGCGAGGTCGTTGACGTCCTTGGGGCTCAGGGCCTGGAAGAGCGGCTGGAACCCGTTGAAGAGCTGCGTCAGGTTCAAGGCGGGGACCGTGTTGGACTCCGGGATCGTGCTGTCCGCCTTCAGCACCGGGGTCGTCGCCGACGGGCTGCCCTGGGTGAGCGCCAGATAGCGATCGCCGACGAGGTTGAGGAACCGGACCTCGACGTGGGTCGCGGTGGTGAGCTTGAGGTCGTTGGTGACCTTGAAGGTGACGATCGCCTCGCTGCGGTGGTACAGCGAGACATCGGTGACCGACCCGACCGAGATGCCCGCGACTCGGACGTCGTCGCCGGACTTCAGCTCACTGGCCGAGGAGAAGATCGCCTTGTAGGTGTTCTCCGAGCCCAGGTTCAGGTGCCCCATGATGATCGCCAGCATCCCGGTGACGACGACCGACACCAGGGTGAAGATGCCGAGCTTGACCGCGGCGAGTGTGGTCTGGACGTTCCGCGCGTTCATCGCAGCCTCGTCAGACTCGTGCCGTCAGGCACGTGGTTCGAGGGGCCGGGGACGCTCTGCGACGGCGTCGGGAGACCGAGGCACCAGGGGCCATGGCCCACGCCCGCGTAGACCGGGCGCTCCGACGGCGTGTAGGCGTTCTCCTGCACGCCACTGAAGATCATCGTCTGGCTGACCCGACTGTGCTGGAAGATCTGGTTCAGGCGGCCGGTGTAACGGTCGAGTCCCTCGAGCAGGCACGGGTATTCGGGCGAGTAGACGTCGAGCAGTTGCGCGATCGGCGCCGCCAGACGGGCCTCGGTGATGATCGCGCTCCCGTTCTGCTCCAGCAGGGCGGCACCGTCGTTGCCCAGGGCGGTGAAGTCGCCGATCGTGGTGGCCAGTTGGGGAGCCTGGCTCGACACCGTGCGCGCCGTCGTGGTCGCGTTGCGCAGGATCGAGACCAGGTCCGGGGCCGACATCGCATAGGCCTGCGCGACGTTCGCCAGCTTGGAGAGGTCCCGGCGCAGCGTCGGCAGATGGACGTTCATGACGTTCAGGTAGTCGTTCATGCGCTGGAAGGTCTGGCCGAGCTCGTCACCGCGCCCGAGAAGACCCTTCGCCAGAGCATTGAGGGTGATCGCGAGGTCGGCCGGCCGCACCGCGGTGAGCAGGGGGTAGAGACGCGCGAGGACGGTCTCCAGCTCGACTGTGGTCGTAACGCGGTCCACGCCGATGACCTGGCCGTCGCGGAGGTGACTCGACGCCGGCTCGCTCGGGTCGACGAACTCCACGTACTTCTGTCCGAAGAGCGTCGTCGGCAGGATCTCCACGGAGACGTTCGAGGGGATCGCGGAGTCGTACTTGGGGTCGATGCCGAGGGTGATGACCGCGTGGTCGCCGCGCTGCGTCACCCCGCGGATCTGGCCCACGATCACTCCGTGCATCCGGACGTCACCGAACTTCGGCAGCTGCAGGCCGGCGCGGTTGGCGTTCACGGTCACGGTGGTGACCGACTGGAACGTCTTGTCGTAGATCGCGATCGACAGCCACACCAGCAGCGCGATCGTCGTCAGGAACGCGACCCCGGAGACGAGGAGTCGGCGATGCTCGGCGGGGGTGTCGTGATGGATGTTGACCAGCATCGCGCTACCCCGTGATCCGCACGGTCGTGTTGGAGCCCCACATCGCGAAGCTGAGGAAGAAGTCGGCCACGACCACGGTGACGATCGACGTCCGGATCGCGCGCCCGACGGCCATGCCGACGCCTGCCGGACCACCCGACGCGGTGTAGCCGTAGTAGCAGTGGATCAGGATGATCGCCACCGCCAGGATGATCAGCTTGATGAACGACAGGATGATGTCGCCGGGCGGGAGGAACGCCAGGAAGTAGTGGTCATAGGTACCCGGCGACTGGTGATAGAGCAGGGTGGTGATCAAGCGCGGGGAGAGGTACGAGGCGAGCAGCGCCACGATGTAGAGCGGGATCACGGCCAGGAACGCCGCCACCATGCGCGTCGTCACCAGGTAGGTGAGGGACGGCACCGCCATCACCTCGAGCGCGTCGATCTCCTCACTGATCCGCATGGCCCCCAGGCGGGCGGTGTAGCCGCAGCCCACGGTGGCGGCCAGGGCGATCGAGGAGACGAGCGGGGCGACCTCGCGGGTGTTGAAGAACGCGGACACGAAGGCTGTGAACTTCGCGACGCCGATCTGGCTCAGAGACGCATAGCCCTGGATGCCGACCTCGGTACCGGCGAAGAAGGCCATGAACGCGATGACCCCGACGGTGCCCGCGATCATCGAGAGTCCGCCCGCACCGAAGGTCACTTCGCCGAGGATGGTCAGGATCTCGCGGCGGTAGTGCCGCACCGCCCGCGGCGTCGCGGCCAAGGCCTTCACATAGAAGAGCAGCTGGTCGCCGTACTCCTCCAGGCGCATCCGCTGGTTGCGAACGACCGCCGTTCCGATGTCTGCCAGAGCCGCCATGTCACACGCCGTTCTGGGGAACGACCTGGAAGTAGATCGCCGTGATGATCGAGTTCAAGAAGAACAGGAGCATGAACGCCATGATCACGGACTCGTTCACGGCCTTGCCGACACCGCTCGGCCCGCCACCGGCGTTCAGTCCCTTGTAGGCGCCGACGATCGCGGCCAGGTAGCCGAAGATGGCCGCCTTGATCATCGCGATGTAGAGGTCGGGCAGCGAGGCGAGGGCCGTGAAGGACGACAGGAACGCACCGGCCGACCCGCCCGAGACGATCACGGTGAAGAAGTAGCCGCCGCCGATACCGGCCGCGATGACGATCCCGTTGATCATCATCGACACGAACAGCGTCGCCACCACGCGCGGCACGACCAGGCGGGCGATCGGATCGACGCCGAGGACCTCCATGGCGTCGATCTCCTCGCGGATCTTCCGCGCCCCCATGTCGGAGCAGATCGCCGATCCCGCCGCGCCCGCGATGATCAGCGCCGCGGCGATGGGCGCGGCCTCGCGCACCACGGCCAGGACCGCGGTCGCGCCGGCGACCGACTGCGCGCCGAGCTGACCCGTCAGGCTGCCGACCTGGAGCGAGATGACCGCCCCGAAGGGAATCGAGACGAGGATCGTGGGCATCAGCGTGACGCTGGTGATGAACCAGGCCTGCTCGATGAACTCGCGGGTCTGGAACCGGCTCGTGAAGACCGCCTTGGTGACGTCCACGACCATGCCGGCGACGGCCCCGGGGCCCCGCACAGCGGCGGTGAGGGACAGCGCCATCCGCGGGTCCTCCGTTCTGTGACCTCGATCACCCGACTCGTGCGTGGCAAATTTAGAACGTGTTCTCGTTTTTTGCCAAACCGCCCACCGGAAGCCCCTGGACCAAGAACGACCGGCACTCGACGTGAGTCACGGTCTCACATGTTCAGCGGGTTGCCTCCACCATTTGCCGCAATTCCCTCTTGAGCTCCGAGACCTCGTCCCGGATGCGGGCGGCGACCTCGAACTTGAGCTCGGCGGCGGCCGCATGCATCTGATCGGTGAGCTCGCGGACCAGCGCGGCGAGGTCCGAGGCCGGCACGTCGGCGGCATCCGGCATGGCCATCTTCGACAGCCCGGGCACGGGGGCCTTCTTGGAGCGATCGCCCCGGGCACCGGTCCCCTGCCAGGTCGCCAGCAGCTCCTCGGTGTTGGCGTCCTCCCGCGCGAGCATCTCGGTGATGTCGGCGATCTTCTTGCGCAGGGGCTGCGGGTCGATGCCGTTCTCGCGGTTGTAGGCCATCTGGACCGCCCGGCGGCGGTTGGTCTCCTCGATCGCCACCTCCATGCTCGGGGTGATCTTGTCGGCGTACATCACCACTTGGCCGGCGACGTTGCGGGCGGCACGGCCGATCGTCTGGATCAGTGACTTGTCCGAGCGCAGGAACCCCTCCTTGTCGGCGTCCAGGATGGCCACCAGGGACACCTCGGGCAGGTCGAGGCCCTCGCGCAGCAGGTTGATGCCGACGAGGACGTCGTACTCCCCCAGGCGCAGGTCGCGAAGCAGCTCGATCCGCTTGAGCGTGTCCACCTCGGAGTGCAGGGACCGGCACCGGACACCGTTGTCGAGGAGGTAGTCGGTGAGATCCTCCGACATCTTCTTGGTGAGCGTCGTGACCAGCACCCGCTCCTGGCGCTCGACCCGGGCCCTGATCTCGGCGATCAGGTCGTCGATCTGGCCCTTGGTCGGGCGCACGATCACCTCGGGGTCGATCAGGCCCGTCGGCCGGATGATCTGCTGCACCACGTCCGGGTGACCGTCGGGATCGGTGACCTTCATGAGTTCGTAGTCCCCGGGCGTCGCCGAGAGGTAGAGCGTCTGACCGATCCGCTCCAGGAACTCCTCCCACTTGAGCGGCCGGTTGTCGACGGCGCTGGGCAGCCGGAAGCCGAAGTCGACCAGGTTCCGCTTGCGGGAGACGTCACCCTCGTACATGCCGCCGATCTGCGGCACGGTCACATGCGACTCGTCGATGACGAGGACGAAGTCCTCCGGGAAGTAGTCCAGGAGACAGTTGGGGGCACTGCCGGGCGCCCGTCCGTCGATGTGCATGGAGTAGTTCTCGATGCCTGAGCAGGTGCCGACCTCGCGCATCATCTCGATGTCGTAGGACGTGCGCATCCGCAGCCGCTGGGCCTCCAACAGCTTGCCCTGCTGCTCGAACCAGGCGACCTGGTCGGCGAGCTCGGCCTCGATGCCGCGGATTGCACGTTCCATCCGCGCGGGGCCGGCCACGTAGTGCGTCGCGGGGAAGATGTAGAGCTCGGCGTCGTCGCTGATCACCTCGCCGGTGACCGGGTGCAGGGTGAGCAGCCGCTCCACCTCGTCGCCGAAGAACTCGACCCGGACGGCGTGCTCCTCGTACACCGGGAACACCTCGAGCGTGTCCCCGCGGACGCGGAAGGTGCCGCGGGTGAACGACATGTCGTTGCGGGCGTACTGGATGTCGACCAGGCGCCGCAGGATGCCGTCACGATCCAGGCCGTCGGGCTGTTCGCCGACGCGCAGCCGGATCATCCGGTCGATGTACTCCTGGGGGGTGCCCAGGCCGTAGATGCAGGACACCGTCGAGACCACGACCACGTCGCGCCGCGTCAGCAGCGAGTTGGTCGCAGAGTGGCGCAGCCGTTCCACCTCCTCGTTGATCGAGGAGTCCTTCTCGATGTAGGTGTCCGTCTGCGGGACATACGCCTCCGGCTGGTAGTAGTCGTAGTAGCTCACGAAGTACTCGACGGCGTTGTTGGGCAGCAGCTGGCGCAGCTCGTTGGCGAACTGGGCGGCCAGCGTCTTGTTGGGCTGCATCACCAGCAGCGGACGCTGGAGCGCCTCGGCCACCCAGGCTGTGGTCGCGGTCTTGCCGGTACCGGTCGCACCGAGCAGCACGACGTCGGAGACACCGCCCTTCATCCGCTTGGTGATCTCCGCGATCGCCCCTGGCTGATCCCCCGACGGCGCGAAGTCGGAGACAACCTCGAAGGGCGCCAGACGGCGCTCAAGATCAGTGATCGGACGCATAGCGGCCAGCGTACGGTGGACCACCGACATCGCTAGGCTCCACGCATGAGGATCGTTCCGGTGCTCCGCCGCACCCTGCTCACCATCTTCGGTGTGCAGGTCGCGCTGGCCGTGATCCTCACGCTGGTGGACAGCTACCGCCGGCGCGGCAAGAAGCCGCGCCCCTTCCCGACGCGTCCGCCCACCACCGTCGACGTGGGGTCGGGAACCATTCGGACCTACACCTACGGGCGCGACCTGTACGAGGACATGCTCGACGCGATCGAGTCCGCCAAGCGTCAGGTGCTCCTGGAGACCTACATCTGGAAGGGCGACGAGATCGGCGAGCGCTTCAAGCGCGCGATCAGCGACGCGGCAGCGCGCGGCGTCGACGTCCACGTCATCTACGACACCTTCGGCAACCTGGTCGTCTCCCCCCGCTTCAAGCGCTTCCCGCCCGGCGTCAAGGTCCTCGCCTACCCGATCTACGCGGCGGGCTGGCGCTTCTTCGACATCGGGCGGTACGGCCGCGATCACCGCAAGATCCTCGTCGTCGACGACGAGGTCGCCTTCGTGGGCGGCTACAACATCGGCGCCGCGTACGCCACGGAGTGGCGCGACACGCACTGCCGGATCACCGGTCCGGCGGTGTTCGACATCAAGCGGGCGTTCGCGGACTTCTGGAACCTCAACCGGACCAAGCGCTTCCAGATGCCGCGCAACCGGGTCCAGCCGCTGTTGACCCAGGCCTCGATGGAGTGGGAGCCACGCATCCGGGTGCACCGCAACGTGCCGCGGCTCGGGATGTTCCCGATCCGCGGCATGTATCTCGAGGCCATCGCCAAGGCCGAGGCGCGGATCTGGCTGACCCATGCATACTTCATCCCGGACCCCGTCTTCGTCGAGGCGCTCACGGAGGCCGCCAGGCGCGGCGTGGACGTCCGCCTGGTGATCCCGGCGAAGTCCAACCACATCGTCGTCGACTGGATCTCCCGCGGCTACTTCAGCGGCATGCTCGACGCCGGTGTCCGGATCTTCCGCTTCGACGACGCGATGGTGCACGCCAAGACCGCGACCATCGACGGCTCGTGGTCCACGATCGGCACCGCGAACGTCGACCGGCTCAGCATGACCGGCAACTACGAGATCAACCTCGAGGTGATCGATCCCGCACTGGCGGCCGAGATGGAGAACATCTTCGAGACCGACCTGACCAACTGCACCGAGATGAGCCTGGAGGAATGGCGGGGTCGGGCCGTCATGCGCCGGTTCACCGAGGCCTTCCTCAAGCCCCTTCGCCACCTTCTCTAGCAGCCCGACCCGAGGAGAGCCATGCGTGCACCAGTCCGTGACTTCGCTGGTCGCGAGGTCTTCATCACCGGCGCTGCCAGCGGCATCGGCCGGGCCCTGGCCGAACAGGTCGGCGGCGAGGGCGCCAGGGTCCACCTCGTCGATCGCAACGAGGTGTCGCTGCGCGAGACCGTGCACGACCTGGAGGCGCAGGGAATCAGCGTCGGACTGGCCGAGGCGCTCGACGTGTCGGACTACGCCGCCGTGCGCTCCGCCGGCCGCCGCCTCACCTCCGAGTACGGCGCCATGGACATGGTGATGAACATCGCCGGCATCGCGTCCTGGGGAACGGTGCAGGCGATGCCGCACGCCACCTGGAAGCGGCTGGTCGACGTGAACCTGATGGGGCCGATCCACATCATCGAGGAGCTCGTCCCGCCGATGATCGACGCTGGCCGCGGCGGCCAGCTGGTGAACTGCTCGTCGGCCGCCGGCATCATCGCGATGCCGTGGCACGCGGCCTACAGCGCGACCAAGTTCGGCGTCCGCGGGGTCAGCGAGGTGCTGCGCTACGACCTCGCCCGCTACCGCATCGGCGTGAGTCTCGTCTGTCCTGGCGGGGTCGACACCGGCCTGGTGCAGACCATCGAGATCGCCGGCGTGGACGCCACCAGCCCGCGGTTCCTGAAGGCGCGCAGGGGGTTCCAGCGGCACGCGGTCAGCGCGGAGGCCGCGGCGGCGGCGATCCTGAAGGGCGTCCGCCGCAACAAGTACTGGATCTACACCTCCGCCGACATCCGGCTCGTCCACCTGCTGCAGCGCTACTTCCCGCCGGGCTACGCGCTCGCGATGCACCTCTTCAACCGAGCGGCCAACCGCGTGCTCCCCGACGTTCAGCGGGCGCGTCGTCCCGAGACGGAGGCGGACGCGTGAGCGGCCCTCGGGTGACGCCCGGCGGACTGCGTGAGACCGGACCGTTCATCTGGGCGTTCGCCCGGCTCGCTGGCCTGGTGACCGGAACCCGGCCGCCGCACGTGTTCACCACCCTGGGGCGTCATCGCCGGCTGTTCTGGGGCTGGCTCCACTTCGCGGGGCGTCTGATGCCCGGGGGCACGCTCCCCCGCCACGAGAGCGAGATGGCGATCCTGCGCGTCGCGCATCTCCGCGGGTGCGCCTACGAGTTCGAGCACCACCGCAGGCTCGCCAAGCGGGCGGGGCTGACCTCCGAGCGCATCCGGGCACTCACGCTCGACCTCGTCCACGGACCCTGGAGCGGGCGCGAGTTGACGCTCCTGCGCACCGTCGACGCCCTCATCGCCAACAGCGACCTCGACGACACGCAGTGGGCGCATCTCAGCGCCGAGCTCGCGCCCCAGCAGGCACTCGAGCTGGTGATGCTCGTGGGCCATTACGACATGCTCGCGACCACGCTCATCACGCTGCGGGTCGAGCCCGACCAGCCGTCCCGGATCAGTCGGCTTCGGCGCAGGTCTAGGACGAGCCGGTGACCGTCGCCTCGTCGGCGAGCCAGGTGCCGCCTGCGTCCCGCATCACCATCTGCACCCGGGCGTGTTCGATGAGTCCCGCCTTGGCACCGGCGCTGCGCAGACGCTGATCCACGAACAGCAGGATGGTCACCGAGCCATCGGATGCGGCCGGCTTCGCCGCCGAGGCGACGACCCTGCCCGTCGAGATCACCTTCAACCGCTGGTCGTAGGCCGTGATGTCCGCCCGGGTGGCCTGGAGGCTCTGGTTCAGATTCGCGGTTCCCTCCGAACGCAGCGTCGCGTAGAACGCGTCGAGGTGGCGGTAGTCGAAGGTCGTGAGGTGCACCGCGATGCGGTTCGCGGCCTCGAGAGCAGCCGTCATCGCCGGCGTGTAGCCCCCGGTGGCGGCGGGCCGCGAGCCGCTGCCGCAGCCCACGAGGGTCACGCTGGCGAGGAGGACTGCAGCCAGCCTTCGCGCCGACACGCCTACCGGACCGGTCCGGGTGCATGCGCAGCGCCGCGCTGCAACCACGGGAACGACCCCGGGCAGTGACCGCCCGTCTGCAGCGGACGCTGGGTGGTGGTCGTCGGCTTCAGCTTCGTCGTCGAGTAGACGCAGTGGTGGTCGGTCTGCGACACCAGACTCATCCGGAGGTAGCCGCCCCCGACCACGCGGGAGAGGATGTCGATGCCCGGCGCGAAGTTCGCCAGCAGCGCTTGCAGGTGCGGGTTGTACGAGGCCAGCAGCGAGGTGACGTTGGACCCGAGCGCCAGGAAGGTCGGCACCGTCGCCTCGGCGTCGCCGAGCACCGCACGGATCTGGGCGATCTCATTCGGTGCGCTCCGCAGCGTCGCGACCAGCGTGGGCGTGTAGGTCTTCAACCAGGTGGCGAACGACCGGAAGTCCTGGGCGGCCTGGATGATCTGTCCGCCGTACTGGTTGCCGATCCTCAACAGCGTGTTGCCGTTGGTGAGCACATGATCGGCGTTCGGCCAGTACTTGTTCAGGTCGCTGACCAGCGCGCTGCCCTGGTCGGCCAAGCGGCCGAGGTCGCCGCTGGTGCCGACCAGCGCCTTGCTCGACTCGTCGAGGATCGTCTG
The DNA here is from genome assembly GCA_051952795.1 of Marmoricola sp. Classification (GTDB taxonomy): domain Bacteria; phylum Actinomycetota; class Actinomycetes; order Propionibacteriales; family Nocardioidaceae; genus Marmoricola. Next base: position 14,738 of record JBQCJL010000431.1, on the reverse strand, counting down.
CAACTGGTCGGCGTGGATCTGGTCGAGCAGCTTGTTGACCGAGATGACCGTGCTCGCCAGGGTCTCCGGAACGTCCACGTTCTGACCGCTCACGACGGAGCCGTCCCTCAGATACGGGCCCGAGTTCGTCCTCGGCTCGAAGTCCAGGTACTGCTCCCCGACCGGCGACAGCGACTTCACCCAGACCACGGTGTTCGTCGGGATGTCGTTGCCCGAGTCGATCCGGGCGTCGGCCTGCACGCCCGTCGCGGTGAACGAGATATCGGTGACGCGACCGATCGTGACGCCGCGATAGGCCACCGGCGCGCCGACGTAGATCCCTCCGGTCGACGGCAGGTCGACCTTCACGTTCTTGGCCGCGGAGATGAAGGGGAGGCCGATGTCCAGCACGGACGTCATCAGGTACGCCACGCAGCCGAGGAACACCAGGAAGACGCCGAACGCACTGAGGTTGAGCTTGCTCGTGAAGAACGCCCTGACCTTCGAGGGTTCCTGCGGAAGCGGGATCGTGGCCGTCACAACAGACCTCCGATGATCGGAATGCTGGAGAGGCCGCCGGAGGTTCCCGGCTTCGTGGGCGGCGTCTTGGATCCGGTGAGGCCGCCGAGAAGACCACCCGACGTCTTCGTCGAGGCCCCTGAGCCGGAGCCGGTCACCAGCGAGTCGACGTGCAGCAGCACGAACAGGTTGAGGTAGTCACCCGGAATCGCCTTCTTGAGGCTCCTCGAGACACTCAGGATCGCCCTGAGCGTAGGCGCCAGCTGGCTCCGCACACTCACCATCTCTTGGAGAACCGGCTGGGACTGCCGCACGATCCTCAGCAGTTGCGTCTTGTTGGCCCCGACCACGGTGTTGGCTGTCCCGGCGAACCGATCCAGGCTCTTCAACAGAGCCGTCAGATTCGAGGTGTTCGCGCTGAGGGCACGCGCCGCCGGACCGACGTCGGCCAGCGCGCTGTGGATGATCGCGCGGCGCTGGGCGAGGCTCTTCGACACCGCGTTCAGCGCGGCCAGAGCACGGTCGATGTCGCCACCCGCCGCATAGATCTGCGCCATCGCATCACTCGCCTGCGAGATCAGCGAGCGGATGTTGCCCTCGTGACCACCCAGCGCCTTGTTCGCCTCCGTGATGATCGTCTGCAGCTGGTTCAGGCCGCCGCCGTTGATCAACAGCGACGCGGATGCGAGGGCATCCTCGACCGTCGGAGCGGTCTGAGTCTGGCTGAGGCCCAGCGTTCCCTCATTGCGCATCGGCATTCCCGCGGACGGGTTGGTCACCTCGACGTACAGCTCACCCAGCGGCGTCGTGTAGCGCAGACGCGCCTGGGCGTCGGCACGGAGGTTGGCCGCCTTCTGGACCACCATCGTGACGTGCGCGGTGAAGTTGGAGGCCGACACCGACTTGACCCGACCCGACATCACACCGTTGATCCGCACCGCCGCGCCTTGGGCGAGGTTGAGGGCGTCCCGGAAGTCGGCCTTCACCGTGATCGTGTCGCCGGACACGCCACTGCCGGGCAGCGGTAGGGACGTGAAGGTCGGGCCGCAGGCAGTCAGTCCCACCACCGCGATCAGCAGCAGGGAGATCCATCGGAGTCGCCGCATCACAGGCCCAGTCCCCTCAGCGCGTCGGTGAGGGCACCGACCGGGTTCGTCAGGGAGCCGAACCCTAGCGACTGGCAGATGCTCAGGCTCGAGGTCGCGTCGCACAAGGATGTGATCGTGGTGGCGAGCACCGGCACCAGGGCGGAGAGATCGAGACGTACGACCAGGCGGTTCTGGCTGCTGTCGATCGCGCGCTGGAGGTTCTCCGTCGCCAGTGGCAGATCCCTCAGGATCTCGGCCACCTGGGGCTTCTTGGCGATCACGGTCCGCAGCACGCTGTTCGTCTGGTTGACCGCCTGCGTGATCTGCACGCGGTTGTCCTTGGCGAACTGGGCCACGACATTGACCATCTTGGTCGCGGACGAGATCGCTGCCCTGAAGTTGTCGCGCTCGGCGGCGAGAAGGGCCGTTCCCTTCGACACCTGCTGGATGAACTCCCGGATCGTCTGCTGGTTGGTCGCCAGCGTCGAGGTCAGCTTGTCCAGCGCGACCAACGTGGACGTCGCGTTGGAACGCTGCGCCGAGACGCCGTTGACCGCCGCGCCGAGCGAGGTGATGGCGCGGTTGATCAGCTCCCCGCGACCCTTCAGTGCCGTCGACTGCGCGCCGAGGAACCGGCCGATCGCGTTCTTCTGGGCGCCGGAGCCACTGATCTGGTCCGCGAACTTGCCGATCGTGCTCAGCACCTGATCGAACTCGACCGGGGTCTGGGTGCGGTCGAGCTTGATCGTGGCCCCGTCGGCCATCTGGGCCCCGCCCTGGTAGACGGGGGTGAGCTCGACGTAGCGGTCCGTCGCGACAGATCGCGAGACCACGACCGCCGTGGCTCCCGCCGGGATCGGCTGGTCGCTGTTGACCTGCAGGGTCACCAGGACGTACTGCCCCTGCGGCCGCACCGCGGTCACCTTGCCGACGGGCACCCCGAGGACGCCGACATCGTTGCCGACGAAGACGCCCGCAGCCGTACTGAACTGCGCGTAGATCGTCTTCGTGCTCGAGAAGGCGCATGACGACAGCAGAACGGCGCACAGCGCCATCACCACCGCGGTCGCGACGGCTCGGATGCTCCAGTGACGTGTCATCAGCACTGACCTGCCAATCCGGAGCCGGGGGCGTCGTTGGGCGGGATCGCCGAGCCACACGTGAAGAGGTCGACGTACGGTCCGTTGCCGGCCGCGTTGGCGACGTAGCGGGCCGCTGGGGCCATCACGTCGAGAACGCGCCGCAGCACGGCGTCCTGCGAGCGGAGCTCGGCCAGCGTGCCGTTCAGGGCACGCAGGGCCGGACCGGTGTCGGCCTTGGTCTGGCCGATGATGTCGTTGACGTTCTTGGCGAGCTTGGCGGTCTCCACTAGCAGCAGGTGGATCGCCTGACGACGGTCCGTGACCTCCTGCACGACCAGATTGGTCTGCTGCATGAGGGCGATCAGGTCCCCGCTGCTACTCGAGAGCTGGTGGGTGACGCTGCGAGCCGCCTGCAGCAGATCGCCGATCTGTCCGCTCCGATTGGCCACGACGGTCGACAGCCGGACGACCCCCTCCAGCGCCGGACCGAAGTCCTGCGTGGAGGGCGTCAGCTGCGTCGTCATCGTGTCCAGCAAGGTGGCCAGCTGCTTGGCGTCGATCTGCTGGAGCGTCTGCGCGCCCTTGTTCAGCACGTCCTGCAGATTGAAGGGCACTGCCGTCTGGGCGAGCGGGATCTGGCCGTTGACCAGGCTTCCACTTCCCGTCGGGGTGATGGCCAGCAGATGCGTGCCCAGCAGGGTTGCGACCTTCACCTCGGCCGTGGTCTGCGCGCCTAGGTGCACGTTGTCGTCGACGGTGAACGTCACCTTGACGCACGCCGTGGTCGAGGACGTTCCGGGCCCACAGTGGCCGATTCCGGCCAGGTCGACGGCCGTGACCGATCCCGACAGCACGCCGGCGATCTGCACGTCCTCCTTGGGCTTCAGCCCGGCGGACTGCGCCAGGTACGCCGTGTAGGTCGACTTTCCGAAGGAGAGCGAGCTCAGCACGACGACGCCCACCGCTACCAGGAGACCGACGACGATGGCGGCGACCCCGAGGCGGAACGGATCGCGATTCTCGATGGACTTCATCAGCGACACACCGCCGTCCAGGGTCCACCGTTCGGGTTACCGCTCAGGTTCAGCTTGAGGCCGGCGAGATCGATGGTGATCGAGCAGGCGTAGACGTTCCCGGCGTTCTCGTAGGACGTGATCCGACCGAGTGCGCTGAAGATGTCGGCGAAGGCGCCGAGTCCCTGGGACAAGAGCAGCTTCTCTGCGTTCGTGGTCTCGACGACCTGGCGGAAGAGATGGACATCGGCGATCGCCGGCGTGCGCGCCTGCGAGATCAGGTCCGACGTGGAGGTGATCAACGTGCTGAGGTGGGAGATCGAGGCGCCGATGCTCGTGCGGTCCGCCGCCAGACCCGTCATCAGCTGACGAAGACTGGTCACCGTCGAGGCCAGCTGGCTCCCCTGACCCGCGAAGTCCTGCAGTACCGGGGTGAGGTTGGTGAGCACCTGACCGATCACCTGATCGCGATCCGCGAGGAAGTTGGTGACCTTGGTCGTCTGCTGCAGGAGGTTGTCGATGGAGCCACCCTCGCCCTGCAGCACTTGGATGATCGACCCGGCCAGCTGGTTGACCTGATCGGGTTGCAGGACTTGGAACAACGGCCTGAACCCATCGAGCAGCGACGTGAGGTCGAAGCCGGGATCCGTGCGACAGGTCCCGCCCGGTGTCGTGAACGTGCATCCCTGGACTCCGCCGAGGATGGTGCCGCCCTTCATCGGAGCGGACTTACCGATCATCGCCGGTGAGGTGTCCTGGTACAGGGAGAGGAAGCGCTGGCCCAGCAGGTTCTGGTACAGCATCTTCACCGTGGTGCTGTTCCAGATGGTCTGGGAGTCCTCCACGTCGAAGGTCACCGCGGCGACCTTCTCCTCGCCATGAGGACCGGTCGCCGGGATGCCCGTCTGGGAGACGCCGCGGTTGGACACCAGCTTGATACCACTGACCTTGCCGATGCGGACCCCGGCGACGCGGACGTCGCTGCCCGGAGTCAACCCACTGACGTTGGTGAAGTACGCGGTGTAGGAGCGCGAGCTGGTCGGCAGCGAGTTGATCATCGTGTTCAGCAGCAGCAGGAACAGCAGGATCGCCACGACGGCGAACGCCACGAACTTGACCAGGATGGACCTGAACCCGGTGATCACCGGCCACCTCCGAGCATCGACCCGACCGCCGCTCGGCCGAGGCTGCCGCAGTTGTCACCGCGGGCCGAGCCGAACCTCGGGCAGTCCGCGGCGGTGTAGTACGGCACCGACGACGACCGGATGGCGATCTCGGTGCCGGCGAACCGCTTGCCCAGAACGCTGGCGAGGTTGGGAGCCAGGCGCTCGAGCGCGGCGAACGCATCTCCGAATGCCTGGACCCGATAGACGTCGTAGGTGTTGACGATCTGCGCGGCCGTGTTGACGAAGGTCGTCAGGCTGGGAGCGATGCTGCCCACGAAGCCGTTCGCCTGGTCGACGAGCGCGCGACCGCCGGTGAGAAGCGTGGTGAGGGAGGCCTGTTGCGTGGCGATCGCCCGCAGTGTGCCGAGGGAGTCTCCGACACCGTCGAGCAGAGCGGGGGCGGCCTGCTGCAGGACGCCGAGGTTGACGGCCAGCTCACCGAGGTCGGTCCGCAGCAGTGGCAGCTTGGGCGACAGCCGGGTCAGCAGCGTGTTCAGCCCGTCGATCAGCGCGCCGAGCTCCGCGCCCCGACCATCGAGGGCCTGCGCCGCCGCGGTCAGGGTCGCGTCGAGCTTGGCCGGGTTGATCACGTTCACCAGGCGATCGATGTCATCGAGGGCCTTCTGGAGCTCGAGGGTCCCCTGCCGCGCGTCGGCGGGCACGACCGTTCCGGCACGCAGGTGCCCCGCACCTGCTCCGTAGGTCTTGAGGTCCACGTAGGAGGTACCGAACACGGTGGCGGGAAGGATGCGGGCCACCACGTTGGCCGGGATCTTGTCGAGCATCCCGGGATCCATCGCGATCGACACGTCGACGCAGGCGAGGTTCACCGCGCTGCTGTCTCCGCCGACTGCCGCCACCGCACTGCCCGCCGTGGCTGCGCTCGCTTCGCTCACGCAACCCGGCGCGGAGTCCCGCGTGATGCCGGTGACCCGGCCGACGATGAGACCGCGCATCTTGACGTCGGCGTTCTTGGCCAGCGATCCACCGGCGTTGGTCAGCCGCGCGGTGATCGTGTCGGGCCCACCGACGACGCCGGAGGTCCAGGTGAAGATCAGGGCGAGGATCAGGGCCGCGACGATCAGGGTCGCCAATCCACGCTTCGCGAGGTCCGACCGCGTCAGCTCGACGCGGACGCTCTTGTCCCGTGCCATCGCGATTACCCCGAGATCCTGAAGCCGGAGTTGGTCCCCCACATCACCAGCGTCATCACCATGTCGAGGACGACGATGGTCACGATGCTCGCGCGGATCGCCTTGCCGGTCGCCTCACCGACCGCCTGGGGACCACCGCCGACGCCGAGCCCGTACCAGCAGTGGATCAGGGCGATGGCGATGGCGAAGACGACGATCTTGATGATCGAGAACCAGACATCGCGCTCCTGGATGAACGCGGAGAAGTAGTGGTCGTACTGTCCGGGCGACTGGTGGTAGATGAACGTCACCGACCAGTAGGACGCCACGTACGAGCCGATCAGACCGATGAGGTAGAGCGGGAGGATCGAGAAGATCGTCGCCAGGATGCGCGAGGCCACCAGATAGTTGATCGGGCTGATGCCCATCACCTGGAGCGCGTCGACCTCCTCGCTGATCTTCATCGAGCCCAGCTGGGCGGTGAAGCGGCACCCGATCTGCGCGCCGAGCGCGAGTGCCGCGATCAGCGGCGCGAGCTCGCGGGTATTGGCGCTGGCCGAGATGAAGCCGGTCAGTGGTGACAGGCTGACCAGCTGGAGGCCGGTGTAGCCCTGGATGCCGAGCGACGTGCCCGCTGCCAGGGTCAGCAGCACCATGATGCCGATGGTTCCGCCGCCGACGACCAGCGCGCCGCTGCCCCAGGCGATGTCCATCAGCTGCCGCAGCGTCTCGGCGCGGTAGTTCTTGAGGGTGTACGGGAGCGCCTTGAAGGACTTCACGCAGAAGGTGCCGAAGTCGCCGACCTGGGCCAGCGTCTTCACCAGTCCTTCGACCGACTTGACGCCGAGGTCCGCCAGGGCGTTCGGGCGCCTGGCCGCGTCCTGAGCCGCGGCCATCAGCCGAGCCTCGGCGGGAAGAGCATCGTGTAGGCCTGCGTGATGAGCACATTGACCATCGCCAGCAGGATCACGCTGAGCACCACCGCCTGATTGACCGCGTCCGCGACGCCCTTCGCCCCACCCTTCGCCGTCAGACCCTTGTGGCAGCAGACGATCGTCGCGATGAAGCCGAAGATGACCGCCTTCATCTCCGCCAGGATGAGGTCGCTCACCTTGCTGAACTGGACGAACGAGGTCATGTAGGCGCCGGAGGAGACCGTGCCACCGCCGACGTTGATGATGTAGGTGGTGATCAGCGCGCTCATCGCCACGATCACCGTGAGGAGGAGGGAGACCACGAGCGCCGCGAGCAGGCGCGGCGCGACCAGGCGCTGCACCGGGTTGAGGCCCATCACGCGCATCGCGTCGACCTCCTCGCGGACCGTGCGCGCCCCGAGGTCAGAGGTGATGGCGGAGCCGATCGCGCCCGCCACCAGCAGCGAGGTGACCAGCGGCGCGCCCTGCTGCAGGACGCCGATGCCGTTGACCGCTCCGGTGAACGAGGTGGCGCCGATCTGAGCGGCCACCGCGCCGATCTGCACCGAGATGATGACGCCGAACGGAATCGCGACCAGGATCGTCGGCAGCAGGCCGACGCGCGTCATGAACGAGCACTGGAGGATGAACTCCTCCCACGAGAACCGACGTCCGATGATGTCGCTGACCAGGAAGCGCACCGTGGTCCACGCGAGGATGACCAGGCGACCGCCGGTCTCGATGCCCTGCCTGCCGCGGCCGACGAGGTCGCTGACCCCGCTGCGACCCAGGCCGTGGGCATCGCCGGCGATGGAACTCATCATTATTTCCTTTACGTCGGCAGAGCAAATGTAAAAACGACAAGGTGTGCGGAAGGTTACATGGAGTCGCGACTCATGTGTAACCCCCGGGAAGGTGGCGGCGCGGAGCCATGCGTGGACCCCGACGCGGGCGCCCGAGCCGGCCGAGCACGACGAGCCCCTGCACCCGCAGTCGGTGACCACGATAGGGCTCCAGCAGCACCTCGAGCTCGTCGTCGTCGACCTCACGCCCGATCAGCGCCCACCCGATGTCCTTGGCCACGTGGGAGTCGCCGAAACTGACCGCGTCGGCATCGCCGAGCGCACGACTGCGGGTCTCCGCGCTCGTCCACCGGCCGATGCCGGGGAGCGCCTGGAGCGCGCGATCGAGGAGCTCCGGCCCCCCGGCGACGGCACGCTCGAGCGATGACGCGACGGCGGCCGCGCGCAGCAGCGGGGCCGACCGTCCCTGGTCCACCGGAAGGCGCAGCCACTCCCAGCTCGGGATCCCCCGCACCTGCTCGGCAGTGGGCGCCAGCCGGAGCCCGAGGTCGGCGGGCCCGGGGGCGGGCTCGCCGAAGCGTCGCACGAGGCGCCGGTAGCCCGCGAACGCCTCCTGTCCCGTCACCTTCTGCTCGATGATCGCGGGCAGGAGGCTCTCGAAGACCAGGTCGCTCGCCCCGATGCGCCAATGGCTGTGGCGTCGCCAGGCCTCCACGATCGCGGGGTGCTCGGGGACGAATCCGGTCACGTCGTCGTCGGCGCCGAGGAGTCGTGGCAGGCGATCGAGCAGCCACTCCGCACCCGCTCCCCAGGCCTGCCCCTCGATGACCCCTTCAGCGGCTCGGGAACGGACGATCAGGGTGCCGGGGCCCATCGGCGTCCGGCGCCCGAGCGCGATCGCACCGTCGGGCAGGCGGGCGAAGGTCGGATCACCCCCGCCGTGGCGATACGGCGCGAGTCCCAGCTGCACCGAGCAGGGCCAGTCCGGACGCCAGGAGCGCACCTGACCGTCCGCATCCGCCATAGGCGGCAGCCTAAGCGGTCGCCGGCGGCCTGCAACACCTGTGCAACCCGATGTTGCATTACAGTCGCTCCCATGAGCGCGGAGAGCAGCGCACGTCCCTCGACAGCGGCCCGCAGGCGCGTGCGCGAGCAGAAGATCCTCGCCGCCACGCGCGACCTCTTCGACCATCGCGGGGTCAAGGAGACACAGATCGAGGACATCGCGCGGAGCGCCGGTGTCAATCGCGCGATCATCTATCGCCACTTCAGCGGCAAGGACGAGATTCTCGCGCTCGCGCTGGTCGGCTACCTGGACGAGCTGGCCGACGCACTCGAGAGCGCCGCGGCACCCCACGACGACCCGGCCGATCGACTCACCGCCATCATCGAGGCGTTCGTCGACTACGGCATCGCCTACCCCGCCTTCGTCGACTGCGCGCAGGAGCTGATGCGTCGGTCGGGCCCGGCGCTGTTGGACGAGCTGACCGACAGTGCGCTCCTGCGCCTCGGGCGTGGCATCGCGACGTGTCTCGCGGTGCTCACCACGACCCTCGACGACGGGCAGCGGTCCGGTGCCTTCGTGGAGACCGACAGCGTGGTCCTGGCGAACCACATGTACGCCTCCGGACTGGGCGCGCTGCAGCTGGCCCGCCTCGGCATGCTCATCCGCGAGCCGAAGCCCGGCGTGCCCGCCATGGTGCCCCTGCCGAACGAGCAGGTGAAGAAGTATTTGGCGGCCACCGCACGTGCGCTGGCCGCCAAATAGGGCTTCGTGACGCGCCTGCGGCGCTCGTCAACCTCCGGTCAGCGCTCCAGGATCGCGACCACGCCCTGACCACCGGCGGCGCAGATCGAGATCAGCACCCGGCCGGAGCCCTTGGCGTGCAGCAGCTTCGCGGCGTTCGCGATGATGCGGCCACCGGTCGCGGCGAACGGGTGTGCGGCGGCCAGCGACGAGCCCTTGACGTTGAGCTTGCTGCGGTCGATCGAGCCCAGCGGCGCGTCCAGACCGAGGCGCTCCTTGCAGAACACCGGGTCCTCCCACGCGGCCAGGGTCGAGAGCACCTGGGAGGCGAACGCCTCGTGGATCTCGTAGTAGTCGAAGTCCTGCAGCGTGAGGCCGTTGCGCGCGAGGATGCGCGCCACCGCGTAGGCCGGCGCCATGAGCAGGCCCTCGCCACCGTGGACGAAGTCGACGGCCGCGACCTCACCGTCGACGAAGTAGGCGAGCGGCTCGATGCCGTGCTCGGCGGCCCACTCCTCCGACGACAGCAGCGCCACCGACGCACCGTCGCTCAGCGGGGTCGAGTTGCCCGCGGTCATGGTGGCGGCCTCGCCCTTGCCGAACACCGGACGCAGCGTGGCGAGCTTCTCCAGTGAGGAGTCGGGGCGCAGGTTGTTGTCGCGCTCCACGCCACGGAACGGCGTGACCAGGTCGTCCTGCCAGCCCTCCTCGTAGGAGCGAGCGAGGTTGTGGTGGGAGGCGACCGCCAGCTCGTCCTGAGCCTCGCGCGTGATCTGCCACTCCAGAGCGGTCAGCGCCTGGTGCTCACCCATCGAGAGACCGGTCCGCGGCTCGCCGTTGGACGGGGCGTCGATGCCGATGTCGCCCGGACGGATGCTCGCGAGCACCTTCAGCTTGTCCTGCGTGGTCTTGGCGGCGTTGATCTTCATGAACTTCTTCTGCAGCTTCGGCCCGATGGCGACCGGCGCGTCCGAGGTGGTGTCCGTGCCGCCGGCGATGCCGGACTCGATCTGCCCGAGCGCGATCTTGTTGGCGACGTAGATGGCCGCCTCGAGGCCGGTGCCACACGCCTGCTGCAGGTCGCAGGCGGGAGTCTGGGGGGCGAGGCGGGTGCTGAGCACCGACTCCCGGACCAGGTTGAAGTCGCGGCTGTGCTTGAGGACCGCTCCCCCGGCGACCTCGCCGATGCGCTCACCCTCGAGGTTGAAGCGAGCGACCAGCCCGTCGAGGGCGGCGGTCAGCATCTCCTGGTTGGAGACGCCCATGTAGACGGTGTTGGAGCGAGCGAAGGGGATGCGGTTGCCGCCGAGGACGGCGACACGGCGAGTCGATGTCTGCATAGCCACATCCTTACGCGCTCAGGGGCCCGATGAAACCCGATGAGGCTGAAATCACGAAATATGGACACTGAGTTACACGGCTGGTTACATAACTGAGATCGTTAGCCTTGACTCCGGCCCGCATGCCCCTATCCCAAGGAATCCACATGAGCGACCGCTACCAGTCCTTCTCCGCCTCGCCGATCGGCAAGATCCTCGTCAAGAACCTCGGCCTGCCGAGCCCGGTGAAGCTGGACCGCTGGAGTGAGGGCGCCCCGTTCCTCGACGGAGTCGCGGTGGTCGGTGGCGCCGGACGTCTGGGTGACGCGATCAACACCGCGCTCGCGGCCCTCTCGGTGCAGACGGTCTCCGACATCGCGGAGGGCGAGAAGTACAAGGCGCTCGTCTTCGACGCCACCGGCATCAAGAGCACGGCGGAGCTCGTCGAGCTGCAGCAGTTCTTCACCCCCAAGCTCCGGAGCCTCCGGAGCTGCGCCCGCGTCGTGGTCCTCGGCACCACGCCGCAGCAGACGGACTCCGCCGGCGAGCGCATCGCGCAGCGGGCCCTCGAGGGCTTCACCCGATCCCTCGGCAAGGAGATCGGCAACGGATCCACCGTCAACCTGGTCTACGTCGCCCCGGGCGCCGAGAACGCGATCGAGTCGACGCTCGCGTTCTTCATCTCGCCGAAGAGCGCCTACGTCTCGGGCCAGGTCGCGCGCATCGGGGCCACCGGTCGCACCAAGGCCGACGCCGTGGCTGACCAGACCAAGCCGCTGGCGGGCAAGATCGCGCTCGTCACGGGAGCCTCGCGGGGCATCGGCGAGCAGATCGCCCGGGTCCTCCACCGCGATGGCGCCAAGGTCGTCGGTCTGGACGTCGTGCAGGCCGCCGACGACCTGCAGAAGGTGATGAAGGAGCTGGACGGCGACTGGCTGACGGTCGACATCACCGCGCCCGACGCCCCCCAGCGGATCGCGCACCACCTCAAGGAGAAGCACGGCGGCGTCGATCTCGTCATCCACAACGCCGGCGTCACCCTGGACAAGAAGCTCGCGAATCAGACCCCGGAGCGCTTCGGAAAGGTCATCGACATCAACCTGACGGCGCCCGAGCTGATCACGGCGGAACTGCTGAATCAGAAGGTCATCAACTCCAACGGCCGGATCGTCGGCGTCGCCTCGATCGCGGGCATCGCCGGCAACCTGGGTCAGACCAGCTACGCGGCCTCCAAGGCCGGCGTGATCGGGTTCGTCGACAGCCTCGCGGGCGAGCTCAAGGACGGCATCACGATCAACGCCGTGGCGCCGGGCTTCATCATCACTCAGATGACGGCCGCCGTTCCGTTCGCCACCCGCGAGGTCGGCCAGCGCCTCAACGCCCTCGCGCAGGGTGGTCTGCCGGTGGATGTCGCCGAGACCATCGCCTGGTACTGCTCCCCCGGCTCGACCGCCGTCAACGGCAATGTCGTGCGGGTCTGCGGCCAGATGATGCTGGGGGCCTGACATGGCTGGGCTCCCGGTCCTCGTCAAGGCGGCGCTCCCGTTGGTGCCCGGTGTCAACCAGATCCCGGGCATCAAGAAGACGGGAGGTGCCTTCGACGACATCTCGCGTCAGCGCACCGGCGTCGTCATCGATCCCGCGCATGTCGCCGCCTATGCCTCGATCTGCGGATTCGAGACCCGCGACACCCTGCCGCTCACGTACATCCACATGCTCGCGTTCCCGCTGCACATGGACATCATGACCAGCAGCGCGTTCCCCTACCCGGCGATCGGCACCGTGCACCTGCGCAACGCGATCCACCAGATCCGGCCTGTGACCGCGCGGGAGACGCTCGACCTCACGGTCACCGCGACCAACCTGCGTCCGCACCCCAAGGGCAAGGTCTTCGACATGGTGGCGACGGCGACGTCAGCCGGCGAGACGGTCTGGGAGTCGACGTCGACCTACCTGCGGCTCGGCAAGGGCGACGAGAGCGCCCCGGCCGGGGAGTCCTTCGAGGTGGTGCCCGGAAGCGGTACCCAGTGGCGGCTCCCGGCCAACCTCGGCCGCAAGTACGGCGCCGTGTCGGGCGACATGAACCCGATCCACCTGTACCCGATCACCGCGAAGGCCCTGGGCTTCAACCGACAGATCGCGCACGGGATGTGGACCAAGGCGCGATGCGTCGCCGCGATCGCCACCCGGTTGCCGGACGACGTCACCGTGGAGGTCGAGTTCAAGAAGCCGGTGTTCCTGCCCGGCACCGTCGCCTTCGGCTCACGGGTCGTGGACTCCGAACACCAGCAGGGCATCGACTTCGCCCTCACCAGCCCCAAGAACGGTGCGCCGCACCTGGTAGGCCGCAGCCGCTAGTCGCGGAGGCGGATCAAGCCCTCCTGGGCGACACTCGCGACCAGGCGGCCGTCCTGGGTGAACACCCGAGCGGTCGACAGACCTCGTCCTCCCGCTGCGGGGGGCGAGGTCTGGTCGGTGAGGAACCATTCGTCGGCGCGGAACGGTCGCTGGAACCAGATGGTGTGGTCCAGCGAGGCGGCCTGCATGTTAGGCGACGTGATGTAGACGTTGTGCGGCACCAGGGCGGCCCCGAGGAGGCTCAGGTCACTGGCATAGGTGAACGCCGCCTGATGGATGAGGGGATCGTCCGGGAGCACGCCGTTGACCCGCATCCACAGACGCGCTCGAGCCGGGTGCTCGCCATCCTCCAACGAGCCGCCGCGACGGGAGTCGCCGGCCCAACGGACGTCGAGGGCGGCCCACTCGCGGTCCCACTCCTCGGGGTCGTTCTGGGGTCGCGCTGCCTTGACCAGATCGCGACACTCCTCCGGAGGAGCGACGACGGGCATGAGGTCCTGGTGCTCGAGACCCTCCTCCGGGATCTGGAAGCTGGCCGTCATGCCGTAGATCGGACGGCCGTGCTGGCGAGCGAGAACCCGGCGCGTGGCGAAGCTGCGCCCGTCGCGCACGGCGTCGACGTCGTAGACGATCGGCACTTGGGTGTCGCCGGGCCGGAGGAAGTAGGAATGCAGCGAATGCACCACGTACGCCGGCTCGACGGTACGCGTCGCCGCTACCAGGGAGTGCGCCGCGACCTGGCCACCGAAGACCCGCTGCATCAGCGTGTCCGGCTGCTTGCCCCGGAAGAGATTGTCCTCGATGACCTCGAGGTCGAGCAGTTCGATCAGCTCGGCGACGGACCGCGGCATCCTCAATCCTCGGGCTTGTCGTCGAGCTCGGCCAGGAACTGCTCGAACTGAGCGCCCAGCTCGTCCCCCGACGGCAGCGGCGCGTCATCGGCGAGCAGGTTCCCGGAGCGGCCCGCCTCGAACGCGTCGTACTGCTGCTCCAGCCCGATCACCACGTCGCGCACGTCGTCGGAGCCGGCGATCTGCTGCACGATCTCGTTGCGACGCGCCGCGGCAGCCTCGTGGAGCGCGCTGAGGTCCCACACGAGGCCGGCGGACTGGCCGACCGCGGCCAGCAACGCCACCGACGCCTCGGGGTAGTCGAACTGGGCCAGGTAGTGCGGGATGTGCGCGACGAATCCCATGGAGTCATGACCCCATTCGCCCATCCGCAGCTCCAGCAGCGACTGCGCGCTCGAGGGGATCCGCAGCTCGCCCGACCACATGTTCTCCTGGACGAGGAGGCGCTGGACCGTGGCGTGGTTGGTGAGCATGATCGGTCGCGTGTGCGGCACCGCCATCGGAACGGAGCCGATGGAGATCTGCAACCGCACCCCGAAGGCCTCGACGACCTCGCGGACCGCCTTCGTCCAGGCCTCCCAGCGGATGTCGGGCTCGGGACCGGACAGCAGCAGGAAGAGCGTGCCCTGCGCGTCGCGCATCAAGCGGACGGCGAGCCGGGGCGCGTCGAAGTCCGCGTAGCGGTTCTCGATGAAGCTCATCGGTGGCCGGCGAGCGCGATAGTCGTGCAGCTCGTCGATGTCGAAGCTGGCCACCACTCGGCCCT
>JBQCJL010000430.1:0-2388 GCA_051952795.1 Marmoricola sp. | reverse complement strand
CCAGGACCACCGGCTTGCCGGACTTGCGCAGGATCCGCACCACGGCCTCATCCGAGTCGGTGATGCCAACGGTGGCGTCGACGACGAAGAGCACCGCGTCCGCGACGCTGACCGCCATCTCCGCTTGGGCCGCGATCTGCTCGGCCAAGCCGCGAGCGTCCGGGTCCCAGCCACCGGTGTCGACGACCGTGAACGAGCGTCCGTTCCAGTTGGCGTCGTAGGAGACGCGGTCGCGCGTCACGCCGGGACGGTCCTCGACCACGGCTTCGCGCCGCCCGATGATCCGATTGACCAAGGTGGACTTCCCCACGTTCGGCCGACCGACCACGGCCAGGATCGGAGGGACGGTGGTCTGGTCATCCATGGGAGGTGCTCCGTGCTACTTCGTTGGCCATCGCGACGATGCGTGCGATGACCTCTTCCAAGCTCTCGTCGGTGCTGTCGACGTGAATCGCTCCGTCGGGAACGACCAGCGGTGCAGCGGCGCGCGATGAGTCGATGGAGTCGCGCCGCAAGAGGTCGGCCTGCGTCGTCACCACGTCGCCGCCGGCTTCGAGCGCGCGCCTCTCGGCCCGTGCGGAGGGGTCGGCGCTCAGGTAGACCTTGAGATCGGCGTCCGGCGCCACCACTGAGCCGATGTCACGGCCCTCCACGACGATGCCGCCGTCACCGATGATGTCGCGTTGCAGCGCGAGCAGTCGGGCGCGCACCTCGGGGACCGCGGCCACCGGGCTCACCGCGGCGGTCGCCGCCTCTCCGCGGATCTCGGCTTCGACGTCCACGCCGTCGAGGGTGATGGTCGGGTGCTCGGGGTCGGTCCCGGACTCGATCACCGGGGTGGCGGCATAGGCCGCCATCGCGTGGGGATCAGCGATGTCGATGCCTTGCTTGAGCATGGCCACTGCCACGGCTCGGAACTGCGCGCCGGTGTCCAGGTACCGCAATCCCAAGGCCTTCGCGACGCCGCGGGAGGTACTGGACTTCCCAGAACCGGAGGTGCCATCGATGGCGACCACCAGGTCCTTGTACGCGTTCACGCACGAACCCTACCGGTGGCTGGTCCACCCACGCTCATTCAGCGCATCGCCGAGCTTGCCGATGCTGCCCGCCGCGATGGTGAGCTCGACCAGTCCGACCGGGCGCGCGGGGTCGTGATCGATCCGCAGATCCTCGATGTTCACGCCGATCTCCCCGATGTCGCTGAGCAGGCGAGCCAGTTCCCCCGGGCCGTCGGGAACCAGGACGAAGAGCGAGCCGGCCTCGATCGCCGGACCGCCGTGCTTGCCCAGGAGCGAGCCACGACCCGTGTTCCCGCGCAGGAGGATCTCTTCGAGCACCTCGGCGCCTTCACCGTCCTGGGCGGTCAGGGCGCGGATGGTGCGGGTGAGCTGATCGCGCACCTCGACGAGGACCTCCGCGACGACCGGAGCGTTGGCCAGCAGGATCTGGCCGTAGAGGTCGGGATCGCCGGCGGCGACGCGGGTGACATCACGCACGCCCTGTCCGCTCAGCACCAGGTGCGTCGGCTCCGCGTCGGTGAGCTGGCCGGCGGCGAGGACCGCGAGCTCGTGCGGCAGGTGGGACGTGCGGGCCACGGCATGGTCGTGCTCGACCGGCGTCATCCGCACGGGGACCGCGCCGCAGAGCTGTACCAGCTCCTCGACCAGTGCGACCGCGGTCGGGTCGGCCAGGACGTGTTGCGTGATCGCCCACGGACGGCCCTCGAACAGCGCGGCGCTCGCGGCCAGGGGACCCGACCGCTCGTTGCCGGCCATCGGATGACCGCCGACGTAACGGGCGAGCGCCGGCTCCTCGACCTGATCGGCCACCGCCTCCAGGGGCCCCGCCTTCACGGATCCGACGTCGGTCACGTAGGCGCCGTCGTCGAGAGCCTCGACGATGCTGGCCGCGAGATGGGCCGGCGGCACCGCGACCACGACCAGCTGCGGGCGCTGATGCTGCGGACGCGGGATGCCCGCGCCGAGGCTGCTCGCGGTGCGCACGTGCTCGGAGTTGATGTCGCTGAGCCACACCTCGATGCCGGCCCTGCGCAGTGCCAGCGCGATCGACGTCCCCAGCAGGCCGGCACCGAGAACCTCCACCGGTCCGGTCAGCACCTCAGGCATCGGGGATCTCCTGCACGTTGGCGAGATCGCGTCGCAGCGCTGCGGCACCGTGGAGGTAGACGTGGGTCACCTCGGCCCGCGTGAGGTGCGACTCGACGTGCGCCATCATCCGCACCACGCGAGGCATCGAGCCGTCGATCTCGAGCTCGCGTGCGCAGATCAGCGGGACGTCGTGGAAACCGAGCTGCCGCGCCGCATAGGCGGGGAACTCGCTGTTCAGATCGGAGGTCGAGGTGAAGATGATGCTGATGAAGTCGTCGAG
>JBQCJL010000429.1:0-3966 GCA_051952795.1 Marmoricola sp. | reverse complement strand
TCCGCGCCGATCAGCCAGCACGGATCGGCGCGCTCGCGGTGGTGTTGGTGGGCCTCGGCCTGCTGTCGCATGCGTGGCTGAGGTTGTGCCGGTACGCGGCGACACATCGCGGCTCCTTGCCGCTTGTGCAGGCAGCGGCGCTCTGGTGGTCCGCGCCGTTGATGCTCGCACCACCCCTGTTCTCGCGGGACGGCTGGTCCTACGCGGCCCAGGGCGCCATGGCCGCACTCGGGATCTCGCCGTACCACTTCGGCCCCGCCGCGCTCGGTGGCGACCTGATGCAAGCCGTCGACCCGATGTGGCGGCACACCCTGACGCCCTACGGACCGCTGCCGCTGTGGTGGGGCCGGATCATCGCCCACATCACTCAGACGCCGTTCGGATTGGTGGTGGGCTACCGCCTACTCGCCATTGTCGGGCTCGTCCTGTTGGCATGGGGGGTGCCACGCCTAGCGGCCTGGACCGGCGCCGACGGTGGCCTGGCCACGGCTCTGGTCGTCGCGTCGCCCGTCGTGCTGACGTGTGGTGTCGCGGGCATGCACAACGACCTCGTGGTCGCCGGGCTGACCGCGGCGGCGCTCGTGATCGCGCGCGAGCACTGGCGCCTCGCCGCCGTCGTGATCGGCTTGGCCGCCGCCGTGAAGGTGCCCGGCGGCCTGGTCGCCGTCGCCGTCGCGCTGGTCTCGTTGCCGGTCGAGGCGACGACATCGCAGCGCCTGCGTCGGCTGGTGGAGGTCGGTCTGATCTCCCTCGCCACGCTCGTCGGGGTGGGGTGGGTCTCCGGACTCGGATCCGGCTGGATCCATGCGCTCAACGTCCCCGGTGGGCTCACCACGGTGCTGTCGATCCCGACCATGCTCGGGCGCGGTCTCGACCTGACGATGGCGGCGCTGCATATCGCTCTTCCCGCCCGCGCCTTCACCGTGATCCTGCGCGATCTGGGCTCGGCCGGCATCCTGATCTGCGCTGCCTATGCCGCGTTCCGGCTGCCCACCGGCCGACCTGCGGCTGCGGTGCGTGCGGCGGCGTTCGTCGCCCTGACCTCGGCTCTGCTCGGCCCGAGCGTGCACCTCTGGTACCTGCTCTGGGCGCTCCCGTTCGTCGGCGCGCTGCCGCTACGGCGCCGGCTGATGTCGGGGTTCGTCGCGCTCAGTCTGATCTTCGCTCTCACGGCTCCGATGGACACCAGCTGGCATGGCATCTATGTGGCCGTGATCGGGGGCGGCGTGCTCATCGGGGTGCTGCTGGCGGCGATCCTGTTGACGCGGGACGGACGCCGATCCCTGGTGCGGATCTCCGCACCGGCTTATGAGCGCGACTACGACCTCGCCGGCTAGCCGTAGGCCAGCTCCCCGCGCCTGAGCGCATCGTGAAGGTCCAGCATCGACGCGATGGTGCGTGACCAAGGAAACTCCTCCGCGCGCAGGCGGGCGCTCTTGCGCCGGTGCAGGACGGGGCGCTCGGCCACCTCGAGCACCGCGTCCGCGAGCGCCGCTGGCTGAGGAGCCCCCCATGCGCCCGAGGTGGCGTCGACGATCTCCCGGGCTCCGCCGCGATCAGCCGTGACCACCGGCGTCCCGCTGGCCAGCGCCTCGAGCACGGCGAGCCCGAACGTCTCCGAGGGGCAGACGGACAACGCGACGTCCGCTTCGGAGATGCGCTGGGCGAGGTCCTCGCGGTCATCGAGGTGGCCGTGGAAGGTGATCGGGGCATGGGCGGCCATGGCCTCGAGCTCGGTGCGCTGTCCGCCCTCGCCATAGACGTCGAGCTGGACCGGAACGCCGCGGCGATGGAGCTCGATCGCGGTGGCGACCGCCAGATGCGGGTGCTTCTCGCGGGAGAGGCGTCCGACGTAGATGAGCTTCAACAGGCCGGGCGTGGTGTGCGTCGCGAGAACCCGCGGCCGGAAGAGCTCGAGGTCGACACCCAGCGGCACCAGCACCGTGGGGCAGTCGACCCGGTCGGCGAGCCTCTGGAACTCATGTTGTGCGAACGCGGAGGTGACCACCACGGCGTCGAAGCTGCGCACCAGAATGCGGTTGAGCAGTGCCGTCGAGACCTTGGTGGTGGTCTCCCACTGGGTCACGTTGAGCATGTACTCGTCGAGCCGCTCATGGGAGAACAACACCGATCCGATGCCCTTGCTGCGCGCCCACCACGAGAC
Organism: Marmoricola sp.; assembly: GCA_051952795.1. GTDB lineage: Bacteria > Actinomycetota > Actinomycetes > Propionibacteriales > Nocardioidaceae > Marmoricola. The sequence continues at coordinate 1,802 of JBQCJL010000429.1, read as the reverse complement.
CGGGGTGAGGGTCAGCTTGTCGTTGACCTCGACCGAGGTCGGCGCGAACTGGCTGAGGATCTCGGCGAGCCGCCAGGGCTCGATGATGAGGCGGTAGGAGGGACCGACCCGCGGCGCCCGCACTTGGACGACGTCGCCCAGCTCGGTCTCGAAGCGGGCGTCGACGGGTCCGGGGACGACCAGGAGACGCTCCGCGCCGGCCTGGACGTAGCCCTCGCCGAGCGCGGACACGCAGGTCTTCATTCCCCCCGACTGGGGCCCGATGAAGTTGGCAATCTGAGCGATCCGCACGCCCGGAGGCTTCCGAAGCCATATGAACGGATGGCGAAGCCGAGGGGTGCGTCGGCTGACGAATGGGATCAGCGGGAGGGAGCCAGCACTGCCTGGCCCAGCCACTGGCAGGCGAGGAGCGCCAGTTCGAGGTTGAAGCGATCGTCGTGCAGCGGGCGTCCGCGTAGGTCCACCGCCCGGTCGACGCGGTACTTCACGGTGTTGCGATGCACGTGCAGGCGCTCGCCGGCGGACCGGTAGCTGCCGCCTTCCCCGAGGAACACCAGCAGCGTCTCCCGCAACCTCTCGGACGGCTCGTCGTCTGCGGCGAGCGGGCCGAGGACCTCCGAGACCAGGGCGCGGGCTGAGTCGAGGTCCCGCGTCAGGAGCGCTGCGGCTCGGACACCCGGCTCGGCATAGGTCGTGATGAGACGGGCGCGGTCGGCGGCGATCGTGGCCACCGCATGGGCGCGGGAGGCATCGAGATGCGTGGTCCGGAATCCCGGCATCGCTGCGCCGATCGTTCCCAGCGCGACCCGGATCGAACCGGCTGTCGACGCGATGTGTCGCCGGACCATCTCGACGTCGACCTCGACCTCGTGGGGACCCAGCGGGATCCACGCCCAGCCGAGCGCTCCGTCCCGCGGCAGGAAGAGCGGTTGGCCCGTGGCGCCTACGGCCTCGCCGATCAACGCGACCACGGTCTCAAGTCTCCGGAGGGCGGTCGTCGAGCTGCCGCCGTCGGCATCCCACAGCACCACCCCGAGGTGGTGCTGGCGCAAGCGATAGCCCAGTGCGCTCTCGGCGGTGGCGACGTCGACCTCGTCACCGGCGAGCAGCGAGGCCACCATCGTCGTGCGCACGGTGTTGCGATTGGCGAGCCAGCGCTCCCGCTCCGACTCGTACTCGCCCACCACCTTCTCGGCGATCTGGTCGACGTAGAGCGAGACCAGCTGATGCATCGCCTGCGCGGTCGCGAACGCCACCGAGGCATCCGGCTGCACCAGCGCGATCTGGGTGAAGGACAGATCCATGATGCGCCGCTGGCCTAGCCGGTAGGCGCGGACCAGGGACGTCGAGGATGTGCCTCGCTGGGCGAGCCGCTGGGCGTAGGCCACCGCGGCCGTGGGAGGGGTGATGTCCTCCATCGGCAGCGAGTACTGGGCAAGGTGCACGAAGGTGTCGATATTGGCCTGGATGCTCGAACGGAGCAGCTCGAGGATCAACTGCTCGCCGCGCAGCTCGGGGATCGAGTCGACCAGCTCGGCGAAGAGAGCTGCCGTCATCTCGGCCAGACGCTCGCCGAGGGCACGGGCGACCTCAACCAAGCAGGCAGCGACTCGCTCGTCGCGGGCTAGGGGGTCGTTGTGCTGCATGTGGATCGTGCTCTCCGGAAGGCGCTTTTGTGCATCATGCCCTGTCCCGCGCCCTCGGGCGACCATCGGCTGTCATAAAAGCGCGTGGCAATTTGTGCTGCTCGCACAGTGCGCTGACTCGCATGTGCTTCTAACGTGGGCGCATGACTGCAGGAG
>JBQCJL010000428.1:0-5296 GCA_051952795.1 Marmoricola sp. | reverse complement strand
CGCACCGCGGATCCGGCAGCGGCGCGAACCTGGCTGCGTCAGCTGGTGGCACCGAGCATCGACGCGGTCGCCACCCAGCGCACCGAGGTCTCCATCGGCGTGGCCGCCGCACGCCGTGCTTACGCGGCGACGCTGAACTGGTACGCGAGCTGCACGCAGGCGCGCGTCCAGCTCGTCTCCGCCGCGGCGCTCCAGGGCGTGGGCGACCAGGCTTGGCTGCTGCAGCTGACGGCCGCCGGCTCACCCCAGCAGACCTATCAGGTCCTGGTGTCGCGTACCGGGATGATCACCAGCACGCTGGTCATCCAGACCCCCAGCACCAAGGCCGCCCCCGTCTCCTCGATCTCCGGCCTGGCCGAGGCCGGCCGGACGATGACCCAGAAGTTCTGCCGAGCGAGCGCCGCCGGCGTGTGCCGGGTGGTCGCTCGAGCGACCGCGACACCGTCCGTGCCGCCGATCTCGGAGAACGCCGGCCTGCTCGCCACCGTCGACCTGCCGATCCTCAGCGCGATCCAGCACCCGTGGGTGGGCACCGCCCCGGTCACCGGCGGCCCCAACTTGGCGGCGACGGCCTGCGACGCCACCACGTTCGGGGGCGCGAAGACCCGTGCGCGCACCTTCCTGGTGCCCGCCGCAGGACTGCCCCAGAGCTTCGGCCTGACCGAGACCATCGCCACCTATCCGACCCCGGCGGCCGCGAGCTCGGCGGCGGCCACCATCCGCGCGCAGATGAAGACCTGCCACAAGCGACAGATCGGGACCTCGGTCAACCAGCAGGAGGCCCTCGCCCAGAACGCGCTCGCGCCCGCGGTCGCCATCTGGCACGAGCAGGCGCAGATCAACTCCAAGAGCGAGGTCACCTACTGGATGGGCCTCACCCAGCGCGGCCGCGTGGTCGCCCAGATCACGTTCATCCCGGCACCCAAGGTCGACACCACCGCCGCCGCCTTCCTGGCGCTGGTCGAGCGCGCGGCTCAGCGCCTCACGCAGCTGCCCTGACGCGACTGCCTCGGACGACACGAAGGCCCCGCTCCCATCGGATCGGGGCCGTCGCTGACGTTCGTCAGAGGTTCTGCATGATCTCCCGCATGAGGGCGGCCGTCTCGGACGGCGTCTTGCCGACCTTGACGCCCACTGCCTCGAGGGCTTCCTTCTTGGCCTGAGCCGTTCCCGAGGAGCCCGACACGATGGCGCCGGCGTGGCCCATGGTCTTGCCCTCGGGCGCCGTGAAGCCGGCGACGTAGCCGACGACGGGCTTGGTGATGTGCTCCTTGATGTAGAGCGCGGCACGCTCCTCGGCGTCGCCCCCGATCTCACCGATCATCACGATCGCCTTGGTCTCCGGGTCGTCCTCGAAGGCCTGCAGCGCGTCGATGTGCGTGGTGCCGATGATCGGGTCGCCGCCGATGCCGATGGCGGTCGTCATGCCGAAGTCACGCAGCTCGTACATCATCTGGTAGGTCAGCGTGCCCGACTTCGACACCAGGCCGATCGGACCCTTGCCGCAGATGTCGTGCGGGGTGATGCCGGCCAGGGACTCGCCGGGGCTGATGATGCCAGGACAGTTCGGACCGATCATCCGGGTCTTCTTGCCCTGCAGGTAGGACCACACCTCGGCGGTGTCCTGGACCGGCACACCCTCGGTGATGACCACGGCCAGCGGGATCTCGGCGTCGATCGCCTCGATGCAGGCGTCCTTGGTGAACGCCGGCGGCACGAAGAGGACCGACACGTTCGCGCCGGTGGCCTCGATGGCCTCCTTCACCGATCCGAAGACGGGCAGCTCCTGGCCGCCGATCTCCACGGTGGTCCCCGCCTTGCGGGCGTTGACGCCGCCGACGATGTTCGTCCCCGCGTCGAGCATGAGCGCGGTGTGCTTGGAGCCCATGCCGCCGGTCATGCCCTGGACGATGACCTTCGAGTCCTTGTTCAGGTAGATGCTCATAGTTTGTTCGTCTCTCCAGACTCTGCCGTTACCGGGCGTTCGCCAGCTCAGCGGCCTTGTCGGCCGCGCCGTCCATGGTGTCGACCTGGGTGACGAGCGGGTGGTTGAGCTCGTTCAGGATCGCGCGGCCCTCGGTGACGTTGTTGCCGTCGAGGCGGACCACGATCGGCTTGGTGGCCGCGTCGCCGAGGATCTCAAGGGCGCCCTTGATGCCGTTGGCGACCTCGTCGCACGCGGTGATGCCACCGAAGACGTTGACGAAGACGCTCTTGACCTGGGGGTCGTTGAGGATGACGTCGAGGCCGTTGGCCATCACCGTCGCGTTGGCGCCACCACCGATGTCGAGGAAGTTGGCGGGCTTCACATTGCCGTGGCTCTCGCCCGCGTAGGCGACGACATCGAGGGTGCTCATCACCAGACCCGCGCCGTTGCCGATGATGCCGACCTCGCCGTCCAGCTTGACGTAGTTGAGGCCGAAGTTCTTGGCCTTGGCCTCGAGGGGGTCCTCCTCCTCGCGGATGACGAACTCTTCGTGGTCGGGGTGGCGTACCTCGGAGGCGTTGTCGTCCAGCGAAACCTTGCCGTCGAGCGCCTCGAGCTTGTCACCGGCCAGACGAGCCAGCGGGTTGACCTCGACGAGGGTCGCGTCCTCCTCGACGAAGACCTTGTAGAGGTCCTGGATCATCTGCACGGCCTGCTCGAAGACGGCCTCGGGGAACTTGGCCTCGGTCGCGATCGCGCGAGCCTTCGCCTCGTCGACGCCCTGGCCGGGGTCGATGGCGATCTGACGCACGGCCTCGGGGTTGGTCTTGGCGACCTCCTCGATCTCGACACCACCCTCGACGGAGGCGATGCAGAGGTAGCGTCGGTTGGCGCGGTCCAGCAGGAACGAGAAGTAGTACTCCTCCTCAGGCGGCGTCGCGGGCGTCACCAGGACACGGTTGACCGTGAGTCCCTTGATCTCCATGCCGAGGATGTTCGAGGCGTACTCGAACGCCTCGTCCGCGGTCTTCGCGAGCTTGACGCCGCCCGCCTTGCCACGGCCGCCGGCCTTGACCTGTGCCTTGATCACGGTGACCCCGCCGATCTGCTCCGCAGCGGCTTTGGCCGCCTCGGCAGTCTCGACGACGACACCCAGCGTGGTGGCCACGCCGTGCTTGGCGAAGAGTTGCTTCGCCTGGAACTCCATCAGGTCCACAATTCACCCGATCTACTAGGGGTCTCAGAGGTGAGGGGCGGTAAAAACGCCCCGCCCGAGGGTAGACCGCTCAGCGTCGACGCTGCTACGCGGGACCGCTCAACGGACTCACGTCCTCAAAGTTCGACTGTGAGGGCGAGCGGATTTCCGTTACCCTATGCCGAGTGTCTCGGGGGGAATCCGGGGCCGAACGGGGGCGTCAGCCCCACTCGTCAGACCCGGTAGGAGCCGTATGGGATCGCATCGCGCTGAGCCGCGTTCGCGCGTCCCCCAGGAACCCTCCGAGGTCATCGTCCGACGGACGCCGGCCGGAGGTCGCCGGCGGGAGACCCGCATCGAACGCGCTCGACGCTCGCGGCTCTCACTGCTGCCGCTGCCCACGCTGGCAGGCGGCGCCGTGGTCGCGGCGGCCATCGCCGGCGCGGTGACGGTCGGTCAGGGCACCCCGGTCAGCAACCACCTGGGCCGGCCCGCGCTCACCGGGACGGACTCCGTCGGATTCGCGGCCGGTCAGTACACCCGCCAACAGCCGATCAGTCGAGACTCGCAGCGCCAGGCACTGCAGGACGCCGCCAGTCAGCACCTCCAGGCGCAGGCAGAGGCCCAGAACGTCGTGCGCACGGGTGCCCTCACGGCCCTCGCGCGTCAGACCGAGCAGCGCGCCAAGCAGATCGCCCTCAACGTGTGGCACCTGCCCACCATCAACTTCGTGCTGACCGCCCGCTTCGGCCAGGTCAGCGGCCTGTGGTCCTCGGTCCACACCGGTCTCGACTTCGCCGCGGCAACGGGCACGCCGATCTTCGCGATCGCCAACGGCGTCATCACGCAGACCGGATTGGCCGGCCCCTACGGCAACCTCACCGTCGAGACCCTCACCGACGGCACCGGCACCGAGATCTACTACGCGCACCAGTCCGAGATCGACGTGCACGTCGGCCAGACGGTCACCGGCGGTCAGATGATCGGCCGCGTCGGCGCCACCGGTAACACCACCGGCCCCCACGTGCACATCGAGGTCCGTCCGGGCGGCGGCGACCCTGTCGACCCCTTCCCGGCCTTCCTCGCCCACGGCGTCACCCCCTGACGCCGACCTTGCACTTGTTGCAGTCGACCTTGCACGTTCTGACGCCGACCATTCACGTTCTGACGCCGACCTTGCACGTTCTGACGCCGACCTCGCACTTGTTTCAGTCGAACTAGCACGTAACGACGGTTACCACTGCCGCTGGATTGTTGCCTTCGGGCCCTTGACCATGCTCGACGGCGGAACGTCCTCCGCCACGACGGCGCCCGCCGCGACGACGGAGTCCCTCCCGATCGTGACTCCCGGCAAGATCGTCGCGCCCGCTCCCACCCATACGTTCTCCTCCACCACGATCGGCGCCCCGGTGAGCCAGGTCCGCCGCTCCTCGGGGTCGACCGGGTGCCCCATCGTCACGAACGTGACGTTCGGCGCGACCATCGTGCGCTCGCCGAGGGTGATCCCCGCATAGTCGAGGAAGGTGCATCCCTGGTTGATGAACACCCGTTCGCCCAGCCTCAGGTTGAGCCCGTGATCGGTGTAGAACGGCGGATAGATCGTCGTCCGATCCGGCACCGGCCCCCCGAGAATCTCCGCTAGCAGCTCGGCGCGGCCAGCCTCATCGTCGAAAGGAAGCGCGTTGAGCCGCGATGTCAGCGTCATCGCGGTGATCACTCGCTCCGACATCGCGATGAACTCGGGACTATGGATGCGCAGGAACCGGTCGCCGGGCATTCCACGATCCTGACCGCCGATGAGCACTGCTCAGCGCTTCGACACCCGCAGGGGCCGAAACAACTGCAAAGTGGACTGAATTGAGTGAAAGCTCGGCGTCGGAAAGTGCAAGGTCGACGTCAGAAAGTGCAAGGTCGACTGCAACAAGTGCAAGGTCGGCGGGGGCTTGGGCTTGCACTTGGGCTTGGGCTTGCACTTGGGCTTGGGCCTCGGCTAGAGCTTCTCGAGGGGGGCGTAGCGCAGGAGAAGGCGCTTTACTCCGTCGGCGCCGAAGTCGACGGACGCGACCTGGTTGTCGCCGGCACCCTCCAGCGTGACCACCGTTCCGAGGCCGAAGCTGTCATGGCTGACCCGATCCCCCGGCGACAACGAGGGGACCTCGCGCTTGACCGTGGCC
>JBQCJL010000427.1:0-3014 GCA_051952795.1 Marmoricola sp. | reverse complement strand
TCCTCGCCAAGTTCAACGCCCTGCAGCCCGGCGTCTTCGCCCTGTCGGGGTGGGACCTCTGCGGGTCGCTGCCGCTGCCTGCCGCGCAAGTGGAGCACCTGATCGCGGGGGGAGACACCCGGTGGATCCATCGCGGTGCGTACGACCTGATGGGCTACGAGAACGAGGCTTTCCCTGGGATGCCAGCCGCGACCTCCCTCTACGGACCGCTGCCCGACCAGAGGGACGACCCGGACTCGTTCGTCTCGCGGCTCAAGCGCATCCTCGAGGTCCGCGACACCTCCGGGCTCGCCACCGCGAGCCAGGTCGACGTGCCGCCGGTGTCGCACCCCGGAATGCTGGTCATGGTCCATGACCTCGGCTCGGGCAGCCTGCGCCAGGTGACCATCCTCAACTTCTCCCAGGAGGAGATCGCCGGCAGCGTTCAATCCAGCCATCTCGCGCCCGGGTCTCGGCTGACGGAGATGTTCAGTGGTGACGACCTGGGTACGGTCGACTCGCTCAACAGCTTCGTGGTCGATCTGCCGCCGTTCGCCGGCCTCTCGGTGCTCGTTCACGATGCAGGGGCGTCCGAGGCGTCCGCAGCATCAGCCAGCAGCTAGTTTGGGAGCGATGGTGAGCGAGATCAAGCCCATTCGGGTCGCGCTGGTCGACGACCACGAGGTCGTGCGCAGGGGCCTTCGCGCCCTTTTCGACGCTGCGCCGGACATGGCCGTCGTCGGTGAGTTCGGCAGCGCCGCCGAGGCGACGGCTCGCATCCCGGCGGTGAAGCCCGATGTAGCGGTGCTGGACGGCCGGTTGCCGGACGGCACCGGCATCGAGATCTGCCGCGACATCCGCTCCGTCGATCCCTCGATCCGCGTTTTGATCCTGACCTCGTACCAGGACGACGACGCACTCTTCGCCGCGATCATGGCGGGTGCCGCAGGGTACGTCCTCAAGGAGGTCAAGGGCAGCGACCTGATGGACGCGGTTCGGGTGGTGGCGACCGGCGCCTCCCTGATCGACCCAGGACTCACCGCCCGGGTCCTGGAGCGCATCCGCAGCGGGTCACCGCGGGCGCGCGAGCTGTCCGACCTGACCGAGCAGGAGTTGAAGATCCTCCGCCATATCACGGAGGGCTTGACCAATCGGCAGATCGCCGAGCAGATGTTCCTCGCTGAGAAGACGGTCAAGAACTATGTCTCGAACATCCTGGGCAAACTCGGGCTCGAGCGTCGTACCCAGGCGGCCGTGCTCGCCTCGAAACTGTTGGCACCCGACGCGGAGTGACACCGGGCCGTGGGCCGGGAAAGTGTTGGGCCTCGGCGGGATTAGGGAGGCCGCCGAGGCCGCGAGGACGGTGGGTACCGCCATGGGAGCGCCCCTGAGGGGCTTGGGAGATGTCGAGCGTTCCCCCCGGGCTCGCCCGACAAGGACAACACTGACGCAATCACAGTGCCGAGCGCAGAGTCCTTGGTCCTCAAGTCGGCCAGCCCCATCGGGCTAACGGCCCTGAATAGCACTATCGGGCTATCTACCGACGGCACAGGGCCCGGCGGCGGACGCCGACCAGGCCCTGCGTTCCCCCGAGTCGGGGAATCCCTCTGGTCACCGCGTACCCGATCGGTCCGCGGCCATGCCGCACTACTCCCGCCGACCTCGATGTCGGCACCTCTCTACTTCTGCAGCCGGTGCAGTTGGGCGCGCAGGCCGGCGATCTCGGACTCGAGGTGGAGCACCCGCTGAATGCCGGCGATGTTGAGGCCCTGGTCGAGGAGCTCGCGGATGTAGCTCAGCCGGCTGACGTCGTGGTCGCTGTAACGCCGGGTGCCGCCGTCGGTGCGGTCGGGGGAGAGCAGCCCATGTCGTTCGTAGGCGCGCAGGTTCTGAATGGTCGTGCCTGAGAGGTCGGCCGCGACGGAGATCGCATACAGCGGCTTGCGCTGGTCGTCCATGGTGGCGCCCCTTGATCGGCATCGATGGCATATGCTATATAAAAACTATATCAGCCAGAATAGATCTGGTGTCGACCTGACCGAAGGAGGACGTCGCCATGTTGCTGCGCACCGCAGACCCGTTCCGTGAATTCGACCGCTTGACCCAACAGCTCGTGGGCACGACCAATCGTCCTGCGATCATGCCGATGGACGCCTGGCGTGAGGGCGATGCCTTCGTCATCGAGCTGGAGCTGCCGGGCGTCTCCAAGGACAGCATCGACCTCGACATCGAGCGCAATGTGCTCACCGTTCGTGCCGAGCGCGTCGCCCGCAACGGCGACTGGGAGATGCTCGCCTCCGAGCGCGCGAAGGGCCACTTCAGCCGCCAGCTGGTCTTGGGGGACAACCTCGACCTCGAGCGCATCGACGCCACCTACAGCGACGGCGTCCTGCGACTCGTCGTCCCGGTCGCGGAGAAGGCGAAGCCGCGCAAGATCGCGATCAACCACACCGATGAGGCGCAGACCCGGGCGCTGAACGCCTGAGGTTCGCCGAGTCAGGCCCCTGGATGGCTGGACCGGTCACCCTCGTCCGGTCCAGCCCCGGTCAGCCTTGGAAAGAAATCATGATTTCCGTCGATGGCCCGGTTTGCGGCTCGGGAGAGCGGGTATGCATATTCCGTTCCCATCTTGGGTGCGCGGTGCGAGTTGACCTGACGTTCCCCGCCGTCGGGACAGGAGGCCGGACGTGATTGCTCCGGACCCGCCGCGCACCCTGGGAGCGTCCAACGCGCTGTCGCGCCTGCTAGCCGGCCTCGCGCAGTCGCCGATCCAGCCATTGCGCCGCGTGGTGGGCGCCGAGCGCCAGCCCGGTGACGTGGCCGATGCCGGGAACCTCGTGCAGCGTGACGTCGGCGCCCAGCGCCTGCCACGCCTGCGCCAGATCGCGCGTCTGCTTCGGCGGGACCAGGTGGTCGCGGCTCGAGGTGTACAGGTAGACGGGCGCGGTCGGCGCGGCTCCGCCCAGCTTGTTCTCCCGCATCCGGGCCTGCCATCGGGGCAGCTTCAGGACGTTCTCGGTCATGAGGTCGTCGGC
>JBQCJL010000426.1:0-2729 GCA_051952795.1 Marmoricola sp. | reverse complement strand
TCCCAGGGGTTGCCCTCGGGAACCTCGACCTGACTCACCCGCACATCCTCGCGGACCCGCGGGGCAACGCTCCGGCGCGACTCGCGGGACCGCGCGTCCATTGTTCGCACGTCTGTTCGAACGCGGGGTATCGTGACTGCATGAGTCTCGACTTCCAGCCCTCCCTCTTGGACGCGGATGTCGAGCCGACCCTGGCCGAGCTCCGGGTCGAGCGCCACCAGCTGAGCCGCGGCGCCTGGGTCGACCACCACCCTGGCTGGGTCCGTGGCGCCGATGCGATCTTCACCGACCTCGTCGACCGGATCCCCTGGCGGGCCGAGCAGCGCCCGATGTACGAGCGGGTGGTCGACGTCCCGAGGTTGGTCCACACCTACGGCGTCGGTGCCGAGCTGCCGCACCCGGCCCTGACCGCCGCGCGCGACGCCCTCAACGGCCACTACCGCGACGAGCTCGGCGAGGACTTCGTGACCGCCGGGTGCTGCTTCTATCGCGTCGGCGCCGACTCGGTGGCGTGGCACGGCGACAACCTCGGTCGCGGGCGCACCACGGACACCATGGTCGCGATCGTGTCCTTCGGCTCCCCTCGCCGCCTCCTGCTCCGACCCAAGGGCGGCCCCTGCGAGCTGACCTTCCACCTCGGCCACGGCGATCTGGTCGTGATGGGCGGCAGCTGCCAGCGCACCTGGGAACACGCCATCCCCAAGACCGCGCGGCCCGTCGGGCCGAGAATCAGCATCCAGTTCCGCCCGCGGAACGTCTTCTGACGCGGGACGTCATACGGACGGGGCGCCGGAAGGCCCCGTCCGTATGACGTTGCCGAGGCGTTAGGCCCCACGCCGATAGCCCCGCTCCCGAAGTGCGCGCTCGATCTGGCCGAAGAACTCGTCCGGCTGCAGGCGGAGACCGAGCAAGGGAATGCGCAGGACCGCGTCGCCCGAGAGCGTGAGTGCGTTCTGCCGGAGCGCATCTTCGACGACGTTTTCCGCCCACGTGTGTTGGATGCCATCGACCTCGACGATCAAGCCGTACTCCTCCCAGTAGAGGTCGAGGTAGTAGCGACCCCGGCGATCGCGCCGGACAACTTGTCGCTGCGGTTCAGGAAGTCCGCGGCGCCTGAGCTCTCGGGCCAGATCGAGTTCGCCGAGACTATGGGCGCCCCCGATCAGGTCGTTGACCACCTCATGCAAGAGCGCCCTCCGCTTGTCCCGGCGGATGTGCAGGAGTGCGACTCCGATCTCTTCGGCGGTGGCCAGCCGCTGTTGCACCGTCATCGACAGGAGGAGGGACGCCTGTCGATCAGTGGCGGCCCACAGGGCACCGTGCAGGGCGGCGACGGCTGGTCGCGCTCGGGGAATACCCGCGGTCACGACATCGCCTTGGCGCCAGCGCCGCGTCTGGCGGATGTCGAAGAGGGTCGTGCGCCGAGTTCGAGCGCCTCGTGGCACGGACACGCGGATGCGCTCGAACTCGAACCGAAGGAGTCCGGAGGCGGCCAACGCGGCAGGTCCGTCGAGATGCGCTCTCGGGCCGCCTTGGAACACTGCTGCCCACATGCGTCCCGACAGCGACAGCTCCGCATTGTGAAGCGCCACCGACTGGTCCCCGATCAGCTGCCACCGCCGGGCACGGACCTGTGCTCGGATGAAGCTGCGCGTGATGCCGACGCCATATAGCTGCTTGCGCGAACAGACGCCGCCTTGGTCGACGCCGATCGCCACCGCCCGCGCGCAGGCACGTTCGAACCGGACATCGAACACACGACCGCCAACCGACACAGACGCCAGCGTCCTCGGGGGCGCCGCCGGTCGAGACCTTCCGACGCGCGACCTGTGGACAAGCTGCCTGTGCGCTCGCGCCCAAGACGTCATACGGGCGGGGCGCCGGGAGGCGCCGTCCGTATGACGTCCCCGGGGAGCGCAGCGACCGGCGAGCGCCGGGGTCCCCGGATAAGCAAAGCGGGCCCGACCTTTCGGTCGGACCCGCTTCGACTGCGGTGGATCAGAAGTCCATGCCACCCATGCCACCGGTGGGGTCGCCCACGGGGGCGGCCTTCTCCGGCTTGTCGGCGACGACGGCCTCGGTGGTGAGGAACAGAGCCGCGATCGAGGCTGCGTTCTGCAGCGCCGAGCGGGTCACCTTGGCCGGGTCGATGATGCCGGTGGCGACCATGTCGACGTACTCGCCGGTGGCCGCGTTGAGGCCCTCGCCCGCGGGAAGGTTGCGCACCTTCTCGGCCACGACGCCACCCTCGAGGCCGGCGTTGACGGCGATCTGCTTCAGCGGAGCCTCGGCAGCCAGCTTCACGATGTTGGCACCGGTGGCCTCGTCACCCTCGAGGTCCAGCTTCTCGAAGGCCTTGTCCGAGGCCTGCACCAGGGCGACGCCACCACCGGCGACGATGCCCTCCTCGACGGCCGCCTTGGCGTTGCGAACGGCGTCCTCGATGCGGTGCTTGCGCTCCTTGAGCTCGACCTCGGTGGCCGCGCCGACCTTGATGACGGCGACGCCGCCGGCCAGCTTCGCCAGGCGCTCCTGCAGCTTCTCGCGGTCGTAGTCGGAGTCCGACTTCTCGATCTCGGCGCGGATCTGGTTCACGCGACCCGCGATCTGGTCCTGGTCGCCGGCACCCTCGACGATCGTGGTCTCGTCCTTGGAGATGACGACCTTGCGGGCCTGACCCAGCAGGCCGAGGTCGGTGTTCTCCAGCTTGAGGCCCACGTCCTCGGAGA